>JAKSCY010000049.1 GCA_022360355.1 Chlorobiales bacterium | reverse complement strand
TGATATTGAAGCTTCACCATGGAGAACCTGAAGAAAAAGTCCGACAGGAATTAATGCACAGCCTGAGCCAGATACCGTACGGTGAAGTTGTGGAAGTTGAACAGGAACTGATCAGCGAAGGGCTTCCTGAATCGGAAATTCTGAAACTGTGTGATGCCCATTCGGCAGTACTGCAGGGAAACATTGACCTGTCCGGCACAAAGAATGTTCCTGAGGGTCATCCCGTTGATGTCATGTTAAAAGAAAACATCGAGCTTAAAAAAACAACAGCATCGGCTTACGGGTTGTTATCGGATATTGAAAAGTCGGACGAGTCGGAATTACCTGGTCAACTCCTGAAACTCAGGGGATTGTACAACAATCTTTTCGATGTGGACAAACATTATCAGCGTAAAGAATATCTGCTGTTTCCTTTTCTTGAACAAAAAGGAATCACCGGCCCGCCAAAAGTCATGTGGGGAAAACATGATGAAATACGCGAGCTTATAAAAGGAAGCATCGAGATCCTGCAAACCGAAAACATTGCAAAAGAGGAGCTGGCCGCTGCCTCGACAATTGTTCTTTTACCTGCCTTGAAAGGTATAGATGATATGACCGTCAAGGAAGAAGAAATACTTTTTCCGATGTCCCTGGACACTCTTTCTGAAAAAGAGTGGTACGAAATCAGTAAACAGTCCCTCGAAATAGGCTACTGTCTCTACGATCCTCCAAAAAAGTGGAAACCTGACTGGGCTCGTGAAGAAACAATAAACGAAGTGCAAAAATCCGGTGAAAATATCCAGCTGCCGACAGGCAGTTTCACCGCCGAAGAGCTCATGTGCATACTGAATACCCTTCCGGTCGATATTACCTTTGTTGACAAAAACGACAAGGTTAAATACTTCTCCCAAAATCCCGATCGAATTTTTCAACGAAACCGGGCGATTGTAAACCGGGATGTCAGGCACTGCCACCCGCCTGCAAGTTCCCATATCGTAGACAAAATCGTTCAGGATTTTAAAAACGGCACACACAACCGGGCTCCGTTCTGGATTACCATGGGAGACAAACTCATTCACATCGAGTATTTTGCCTTACGAAATGAAAAAGGCGAATACCTCGGCACGCTCGAGGTCTCTCATGATGTCAGCCGGTACCGTACACTCGAGGGTGAGCAGCGAATCTTGTCATACACCTAAGCGCGGCAAACAACATGAGCAGCGATCTGATAATAACACCAAAAACAAAGGTGCATCAATTACTTGAGACCTACCCGC
>JAKSCY010000285.1 GCA_022360355.1 Chlorobiales bacterium | reverse complement strand
CGATTACCAGGGCCGCGGCGACATACTGCACCCGGGTAAAAGACTCTCCGAGAATCATGCAGCCCAGAATCACGCTGAACACGGGAATGAGATTGACAAAGGCCGACGCCTGACTGGCAGGAACATGCTTCAGCCCGTAATTATAGAGGCCGTACGCGCCCAGGGTAATTACCGCTCCGAGGTAGATAACGGCCGTACCCGACAGCGGGTCAAAATATACGGGCAACTGCGTGGCCGGCAGAAAGAGAAAAGGGAAATAGAAAATACTGCCGACAAAAGCCTGCATGGCGGTCAAAAAGAAGGGCGACAGACGTTGGGACAGATGCTTGAGTGTAATGGTATAACCGGTGGCGCAGACCATGGCCAGAAACTCGTAAAAATTGCCCAGCATCGGATTGGGGGCGTCCTGGCTGGGCATGCTCTCCAGGGTCAGCCAGCAGACCCCGACCACTGCGATCAACGACCCCAGCCAGGTATTTAAACCGACCCGCTCTTTGAGAATCCCATAAGCGGCCATGGCCACCAGAATGGGCAGCATGGCCGTCATAATCCCGGCCTGGGAGGCCGTGGTGTTCTCCAGGGCCTTGGCTTCAAAAAGAAAATAGAGGCACGGCTCGCACAGAGCCATGAAAAGTATATATTTGAGATCCCGCCGCCGGAAATCGCACCCTGCCCTGAACCACCGGTAAAAAAAGAGAAAACAGAGACTGGCCACCAGCATGCGGCCGAAAATCACCACCATGGGGTCGTATGCCCGGAAGGCGATCTTCAGGGCCACAAAGGAGCTGGCCCACAGCATCATGGCCAACAGCAGGCCCAATACCGGCAGATAACACGCAAATCTGTGCATTCGACTATACCCTCCCGTTGTGCTCATGGTGATGCATCACAGCCCAACGGCCTTCCCATATCTGAAAAAACCGCTATACGCGGTTTGAAAAGATAAGGCAATGGATAGAGTGAACAACCGGAGACGATTTACCATTTGGTCGGCGGGGAGCAATATTTTACAATCAAGATGGGTTGATTCGGGTTACACAGCATGGGAAAATAATTCCGTGAAACTTGTTTGCTCCGGCAAAGAAAATACGGAATCTACAGAGCCACTAAAACATTGCCGGCCACTGCTTTCCGGAAATGGGTCGGCAGGGCGTCACACGGTCATGAAAAAAAAAGAAAACGTGCACTATCTGAGAGACAATGACCTGGAAGGCATTGAAACGGGTCGGGTGTACGCCACACGCCACATCTTCCCCAGACACGCCCATGACGGTATCTATGCTATCGGGGCCGGAGAGTATGGGGCAAAGTCTGCTATTTCAACAGAGGTGACTCCATCGCGCAGTTTGGCCATGGTTGCGCCGAGGGAAGAATTTTTAAGAGAGCCGGAAAAGACGTTTTCTCCCTGCTCCTTACCCTTGCGGGCAGAGTAGAGAATATCTCCCTCTGTGCTGATGAGCATGACATCTTCCCAGCGATTCTTACTGCGGATAGTGCGCATGCGCCAGCCGGAAGT
>JAKSCY010000212.1 GCA_022360355.1 Chlorobiales bacterium | reverse complement strand
TTTATGTCTCTCTAATTCTCGTAAAACCGCCTCAATGATAGCAGGTTGCCCCGCAACCTTATGTTCCGGCAGGTTCAACAAAGGGCTACTTGCAAGGTTGGCAAGACTCCGATTCAAATTACCCTGAGTATCTGCAAGAATAAAAAATACTCCCCAGTATCTACTGGACCTCATTGCTTTCCAGCCATATTCAATTGCCAGTCGTGTCTTACCGATACCCCCTGCCTGATATGTCCCCTTGTTTGGAGTAATAGCTACCGCTCTTTTCCGTTCAAGTTCACTGCCTAATTTATCAATCTCAAGCTCTCGGCCTTTGAACAATCTGCCCATAGAATAATACGGAAGATTATGAACAGAAACTTCATCAACACCCAAATCCTCAACAGCTTTCGACAATCTTTCAGAAACCGCAGCATTATCTGGATCTTCGAGAAGGGACACAATTTTACCCATCTCTACTCTTATTTCCTCTCTAAGTGCAACCTCCTTTTCTAATTCACCTATAATATCAGCGAATTTTACTTCATCCCCTTTGATTCCTTCTAAAATTCCAGACAATGCCGATTTTAACTTAACTGTTTCTCTCTGAGCCACCTCTTTCGGAAGAGACCGGCTGATAACATTCTCAAGGAGTGTCCCACCAAACGGGATGGATTTAAATGCCCCTCTCGACAACTTTTTCATGAAGTTTCTGGCACGCGTAATCTTGCGCTGGTTGTCCACCTAACGATCTAATGCTTCATCCACATCTTCACTGTATTATTCCAGGTGGAGGTATCACACCTTACGGCAAATGGAAAACTACCAGAAGTAATGGAAAGTATCTTTTCCCGAAGACAGCTATGCGTAAAGTGTTTAAGGGCAAGTTTATGGCCTACTTAAAAGACACTGCTACAAAAGAGCATATTGAACTCCCCGATCATTTACGTGAAACTCTATATCAAAAGACATGGGTCGTATACGCCAAACAGCCTTTTCTTGGCCCAAAGCAAGTTATAGAATATCTCGGCCGATATACCCATAAGGTAGCTATTTCCAATTACAGAATAAAAGCAGTGACCAACGATAAAGTCACTTTCA
>JAKSCY010000190.1 GCA_022360355.1 Chlorobiales bacterium | reverse complement strand
TCGTTCAGCCCCACCTGTGCATTATCCCTTGTAATACCGTCAATCTGCACAATCGCTTTACCCCGATCATCCGGATAAGAAGGCATAATCCGGACAGGGGCTTCTCTCTTGCCACGGATGATAACAATTTGACCTGCTGAAAAACCAAGATGATGCATTTCCTGTGGGTCGAGCCGGCAAATGGCCCGGCCAACATCCTTTGGAAGCGCTTCTTTAACCTGATAGCTCACTGCCACAACTTCTTTCATGAGCTGAAAAGATGGTGCATTATAACTTGCAAACCCTTGATTCCTTTGACTTCTGTTGGCTGCAATGGAACCGTGACCAGCTCAAGATTGCTGAACTCTTGATGTAAAACAGTAAGACAAGCGTTTTGACTGTGCTTTCTTTGCCGGCAAAAATCACAACCTTCGGACTCCATCACATTATTAATTATCAACTGTTTCACGGCAACATTGAGCTTTTTAAGCTGCATTAAAAACCTTTTCGTTTCCTCAATAGCCATCACTTCGGGAATAGTTACAGCAATGAATTCGGAATGGGTCTTGTCTTGCAGCAGTTTTTGAACTTTCCTGATGGTCTTTTTCATTACAAAAAGAAAGTCATCCGCTTCATCAGGCCGGTATTCCCCGGCAAATCGAGAGATCATATAACGGTATTTCCACCGTAGCCTTGCCATAACCTTTATCCAGTCATCAAAAAGCCGGGGGGACGTTATCAACCGCAAAGCGTGACCGGTTGGCGCTGTGTCAACCACATACTTCTCAAATCTTGCTTCATCAATAATATCCACAATAGTTTTAAAACCCATAACTTCGTCAATCCCGGGAATGGGCATGCTCATGAAGGATTCGATATCCTCCTCATCCAAGCCTGTTGATGTATCAAACAGTTTCCTGATTTCCGGCTCATGCTCAAGCCGAAACTTTGCAAACGCCTTGTCTGCATCGATCTCGAGAACGCTTAACCGTTTTGCTCCCTGAACTTCGGTAATGTGGTTGCCTATTGAGCATTCGAAACTATCTGAAAGGGAATGAGCAGGATCTGTTGAAATCAAAAGCGTCTTATACTGCTGCCGGGCAAGATAAAGCGCTGTAGCTGATGCAGAAGTTGTTTTGCCTACTCCCCCTTTTCCTCCAAAAATCACTATCTTCAATGCCGGATCAAGCAGGCCTTTTAATGGCATGTCAGCCTTTCTTCATGGTTACTTCCAACACACCGTTTTTATATGTCCATGCTACTGTTTCAGCCTCTACCTGTGCGGGAAGTAAAAGTTCCTTCCTGTACTTTCTGGACTGACTTTGTGCCACAACTTCAAGAATATCACCCTCGACATCAACCGTTATGTCTTCTTTCGCAACACCCGGCATTTCAAGCATGACCACGATAGCACCCTCTTCATCGAAAATGTCCGATAACGGTTCACGTTCTTCTTCTACCTTAGGGCCTTCCGGTGTTTTCCTGATGTTGCCAAAGGACTCAACAACAGGCTGCTCATCACCAATTCCGGTCTTGACCGTAACACCGAAAATCCCTTTCATTCCCTTTTTCAAGTGACTTAAATCAATTTCCCCCTCTTTTCTATACTCCCCGCCTGATTCCTTGAGTTTTGCGGCAGCATCAACCAGTTTTTCAAGGTTGTCAAATAATCCGCCAAGCTTAATGCCGCCAAATCCAAAATCAATATCAAAGTCTTCTTTTTTCCGCTTTTTCTCACTCATGGCCTATAACTCCGTTTTATAATGGTCATAGCTGAATACCTGAACATTATTCCCCTCCATCTCTTGCAGTCTCGAGCTTCACAATCCTTTCTTTCAATGCATTGTTTTCTTGCTGAAGTTCCTTAAATCTGCTGTTTAAGGAAAGATTTTCATCCTCTTCCCACCAGTTAATCCCTATCTCTTTGGCCTTATCAACAGAGGCCACAACCAAACGTATTTTTAACGTTATAAGATCGATATCTGCGATCTGTACCTTTATATCACCAGCAATGACAACACCTTTATCAAGAACCCTCTCTAAAATGTCGGCAAGTGTTGAAGCCTGTGTTGCATGGGTTATCTGATTCATGGGAATAGATTTTACTACTAATACTGCAGGTTTTTGACTTGCCACGTCTTGCTGTCTTCCTTGTCACTCACTACACGTCGGCCTTTTTTTGCTGCGGCTCCTCGCTGATTCTTGCTTTTAACGCGGCCCGCATCGATGATAGTTTTCAGCTCATTAACTTGGTTATCTATAGTTTTCAATCTATCATTGACCGATTCGAGCCTCGATACAACCTGGTGTTTTTCTTTCTCAAGACGATCTCTTTCCTGCACCAAAACGTAGATATCAAGATGAACCTGAGCTCGATCGCTATTCGAAGCACGACGTTTCAGCCCACCTACAGTCTTGAGCGTGTTTATTCCCCGAATCGCGCTAAACTGCATCATGACACATCTCCTCCTTTTTTTCAACGACATGTGAAGTCAAATCCTCATTGATTAAATCCACAACAATTTTTCTCACACGTTTCTGGTTGGTTTTGGAACCAACCCTGCTTGTTGCTGATGAAAGAATATCCTGACAAATCTCCCCAAACACCTCCCTGTCACGTTCAGGCTTAAGGCCGAGCTGCTTTAACGTTCTTGTAATCATAATGCTGGCCCTTACCGTAGGCTCAAACTCGCTCTTTTCCGACCCTCTCAATCCTCGCACAATCTTAACAACCTTCTCTGTATCCTTACGGGACAAGCCTGACTTTGCCCGGGCGATCCTTACCTCTGTCTCATAGTCGAAATGATCGACATCCATCGTTATCATTCTATCTCTTAAAGCATCCTGGGTTCGATTTACGCCGGCATACTCTTCCGGGTTGGAGGTAAAAATAGCCGTAAAGTCAGGATGAACCTTCAGGTACGGATCTTCTCCCCGACCTGCCGGCATATCCATTACCCTTTCCTGCAGAATTGACAGCAAAACATTATTTGCTTCCGGACGAGAACGCGAAAACTCATCATAAACCAGCGTAAATCCATGCTTGCAGGCAACTGTCAGTCTGTTATCCACCCACCGTTTGACCATGTTTTCCTCATATTTATGAACGGTGTGAATAAAATTATCCACGACCTTTTGAAAACGATGCCCATGCTCGCCACCTATCAGGTCAGATGTAGTAAACTCAGCATCTCCATGGATCAAGATAACCGGCCGTCCTATTGTATGCGCGAGATGAAGTGCCAAAGTTGTTTTGCCGGTACCTGACGGGCCTCGAAAATGTACAGGAAACCCAGCCCTGATATAGGCCTGTGCTCTTTGAACCATCCTTTTCACATAATCGGTCTCCACAAAGTCCGCTTGTGCTGTCGGCTCAAGCACAACAGATAACTCATCAATTTTCGGCATTTACTTCACAAATTTTAAATGATTAACAGTACAAACATCGTTTAAAGCGGAAGGTAGAGACTTCCCTCTTTTCTCACTTTGTTACTTTCATACAGCTTCTTGGCAATAACACCCAATCGCATCCGGTTTGCGCCTAATGGCTTTTCCATATCCCCCACGCGAACGCCTTGGGGACGATTGATAATGTATTCCAAAACCTGCTCGCCAAGATCTCCTGATTTTTTATTTTCTCTCTCTTTATCATGCAAAGCAACCTCCACCTCTTTCTGATCCGTTTGAGCTGAACGCTCAACCTTGATAACGCTTGTTTCCTCCTGCTTGGCAACTAAGGGAACTTTTGCCGGCTCAACTTTTTTCTTCTTTACTTTTCCTGCCCTGGAAACCAAATCTCCGCTTCCCCCCTTCCGAACCTTTTTCAAGGCTTCTGAACCTTGCCGCAACTCATTCATTAATGCTGCCAAACTCTCCCCTTGCGCCTTCTTCATCTTCTGATGATCGGCACTAAATACATGCAGCATTTTTTCTACCGAATTACTCAATGCACTATGAAACCTTTGAAGAGTTCTTGCCTGCTCGGCACTTCTCTCACTGCGGTCTGCTCCAAGAGCATCTATCAGCTTGTCCATCGAATCACTCAACGCACTACGAAATTCTTGAAGCATCTTTGCCTGCTCAACACTTTTTTCCCTGTGATCTGCCCCAAAAGCATCCCTCATCTCTTTCACCGAATCACTCAATGCACTACGAAACTCCTGAAGCATCCTTGCCTGCTCGACACTTTTTTCCCTGTTGTCTGCCCCAAAAGCATCCATCAACCTTTTCACCGAATCACCCAGTGCACTATGAAACTCTTCAAGCACCTTTGCCTGCTCGACACTTTTTTCCTTGCGGTCAACCCGAAGCGCATCCATCATACCTTTAACCGAATGTTTCAGATCCCGGTCGGCCACACGCAATCTGCCAAGCAAATCCTTACGGCCCTTTTGCAATTCCCTTTTTACCTGTTCTCTTTGTTTTTCAAATGAACCAAGCTTGTCACGCACCTCGCTTCTAAGATCCTGAAGTTCCTGAAGACGGTTCTCAGTAACTTTTTTGCGCCCGTTGTGCCCAGCAGAGATGCTGTCCGCGAGGTTGACCATGTCTGAAGAGATCCCCATGATACTTAAGATTTTAATTTTGTTAATATTTCAACACTGTTATACCCTGAACCCGCATCAACCAGGAGCTTACTTTCCCAACCGTTCCTCTTTAAACCCTTTTAACATATCAATAACCTTCTTTTCACGTTCACTTTGCTCTCTCTTTCTTTTTATACGGGAATTTTCAAACTCGGTAAGCAATTTCCTCAAATCATGAACTCTTAATTCTCTCCCCTTATCCAGCAGTTTTCTCAGAGCATCTGCTATCTCCTGCTGTGATTGCCTGTACTCATGTAATTTCCCCTCAACGTATCTTTTTCGCTGCTCCCCCTCCTGAAACAGATTATCAGCAAAGCCCCTGAATTGCCTGATAAACTCCTGATTCCCTCCCCCAAGGTCAGCGCGGAACACTCGTAATTTTTCTCGTAATACCGATGCCATTTCTTTCTGGCTATCGAAATATGATCGAAGCATGCACTTAACCTCTGATTCTCTTTTTTCCTGAGCATCGAGAATCCGGTGCATCATACAATCAAAATCTTTTTTTCGGAGAGAGTCATTGTTAGCCAACAACTCTTTTAAAGTCACAAAAATCTGCTCTCTTTCTCTTCGGGTATTAAAAAGCTCTTCTTCCAACTCGATAAACCGGTATGGAGTGGAAGTAATCTGCTCAACGGTTTCTACACTTTCCTCATAAACTGATAACACATCGTCAACAATCCCTTCGACTTCCTCCTGAAACGCCTTAATATCCATCTCTCAAAAATTATTATGCAACTTAACTCTTAGGACAGCCCTATTGGAAACAGGTGACAATTTGAGATTTCACTGGAAACATATACTTGATACTTGCTTCTTTCTACAAGGATAAGCTTGCAATAAAATCTCACCCTAAACTCAAACGTTCAGGATCAAGCAGCGCGAGCGGTCAGCCCTATTGCTTCAGCATACTTCAGATATGTTTCTACAGAAGCAACAACAACTCTTGCCTCAACAGCCAGCAACTCGATACCAACCAGTGAAACCCTGGCCCACGCATCAATAACAACACCTTTGTCGAGGATGCGGTCAACCACTTCAACGAGACTTGATGATCCCATGGTTTTTTCAACTGCCATAATATTTCTCCTTTTTAGGTTATTATTTTAGAAAAAGCTCCGGGCACAACACCCAAGAGCACATTCTGCGTTTTGCGTCAAATCACCCATAACATCCACTGCCTATCCAGCCGAAGGGCACCAGTCCCGGCTCCTCAATACCATGAACACTCGTTTTTTACAGGGTAAACGTGCTTGAGGCAAATCTCCAGAAACTTCCTGACAGTGTTTTTCATGAAGCAACATGCGTTATATAAGGCAGCATCACTTCTTATAGGGGACAAGGGAGCGCAACTAAAATTGGGGCTAATTGCCACTGGTTAATATTAGCAAAAAATACTTAAAACAAGCAAAATCCATATTTTTTGATATATGATATATATATATCATTAACAAATAACAACAAAAAACATCATACCTCCATAAAACCTTCTGTATATGCTACATATCTCAGAATTTCATCTCATTTCTTTTCAACATCGCCAAATGATAGATTCTCATCCTTTTTCAAAAACACATTTAAGCTTGCATAATATGAAGCAAAAAACTATCATTGGAGGTCAGGATGGTTGTACTGATAAGGCAAAATACGCCATACGTTGAAAGGGCACCCCCACTTCCCTAAAGCTCTTTATCACCCTTTAACCCCTAAAAAATCTGAAGTTAAAGCCCTGCAAGCAGTGACAAAAAGACATAGAGCAATCTATATGCTTGACTTGGGTACTTGCAGCTCCGGAATGTGGAAAGAAATGAACGTCTCAAAATGTTGGTTGACGATGCACTGAAAGTCGTTAAAAAATCATTTTCAGAAAACGAACCGCTTCATGATCGCAAAGCACATAGAAGCTTTATAAGCCAGAGGTGTTTCCTGTTACACAGCCATGCCTGGCACAGGACAAAAAATCTATCGTTATAGAAATGGGAGTAGTTATAAACCATGAAAATTTACAAAGATTTTAATTACAGGCTTCGGGAATATATTCTGAAAAAGCATGGGTCTATCAGCGCATTTTGCAGGGCGATAGGGATCAAATATCCAGCCCAAATGGCTCCATATCTGAAAGGAAAAAGTATTCCGGGAAAGAAATTACTGGAACAACTGGAAAAAGATGGAGCAGACATCGACTGGATAATGCATGGGAAAAGAAACAAAGTGATTAGCGGCTTGGGGACACATCTCATGACTTCAGGATATAAGCTCGAAATGGAACTAATAACGAGAAGATTACATCTTTTATATCAACAGTTGGATGAAACACATTCCACTTCATTTGATGCTTATGCTGTTTTAAATTGTAATCTTGTTTTAGATGAGTTTACAAAATCATTTGAAAATTTTCTTGGTTATAACAACAAAGATTTACAAGGAATATATTTTTTAGACTTAATTCATCCTAATGAAAGAGCATATGTACATAATTACGTTTTTATAGAAAATGAAGAAAACACGAGATGTGAAATGTCGAGCAGATTTAAACATGCTCACAATCATTATATTGAAGTTGAATGGAGTGTTTATGGAAATAACATAGTAAAAAAAGATTACAAAGAACAAAAAGAGTATATTATCGTTGCCAGAAAGACAAGTAACATATCAATAGAGGAATGATCAATATTTATAAAATAAAAAATCTTTATTTAAAATATTTTTAGCCGAAAAAGTCATATAACAAGCAAGACAACAAAAACTCTCCTTTCTCGAGACACCTTTAAACCCCAACCAAGATGCTCGCCGCGACGTCCAAGACACCCCCTCCAGCGGCAACCCCGTCAAGGCAGGAAATCCTTGCATTCATCGAGCAATTGCAATCCCTGCCAACAAAGTGTTAAAAACAT
>JAKSCY010000373.1 GCA_022360355.1 Chlorobiales bacterium | reverse complement strand
TGCTCGACGGCGTCGGCGCGTAAGAAGGCGATGGCGTCCTTGACCTTGTCGGTGGGCATAAAGCCGGCCACCTCGGGGCACATGAAAGGGCGGATGCCGTAGTAGTGATCGGGTGGCGTGTTTCGCAGCCAGGAGTACATGTGGCCTTCCCAGTACAGACGCGTGGCGTTGCTGTCGAGGGGTATACCACTGAAAGACTCGCAGACTGCCTCGCAGACGCGCAACCGTTCCTGGGCCGAAATACGGCTATCTCGTACTACAATGTGCAAGAAGGCGTCGTGGGCATCATAGTCGGCTGGTTTGGGTCCGCCAAAGAGACCTACCAGGTGGGTGGCACCGGCCTGGCGCTGGATGGCTTTGGCGGCATCGACTGCCTGCTCGAACTTGGGGAAGCCGTAGAAGGCGTACATCTCGGCATCAGGTACGCGCCGGATGCTAAAGTAGACCTTGGTGATGACGCCAAAGACTCCATAGGAGCCAATGAACAGGCCGGTCAGGTCAGGGCCATTGGCATAGCGCTCAAAGTGCAGGTGGCCAGCCGCCTCGTTGGAACCGCTGCCCGTATTGATGATGCTGCCATCCGGCAGGACGACCTCGAGTCCGACGACGTGGCGACCCGTCATGCCATACTCGGCGATAGCATGGGGTACAGCGTTGTAGGCGACTGAACCGCCAACGGTAGCGGAAAACATGCCACCGGGACCGGGAACGCACAGCTCCCAACCGTATTTGTTTAACTCGATGTCCAGGGCGTGCCACACGATGCCTGGCTCGACAGCGACGACCTTGCTGTCAAAATCAATTTCGAGGATCTTGTTCATCAGATCGAGGGCCATCAGTATACAGCCGTCCTGGATCCCAGCACCGATGAAGGTGGTCGAGCGTCCCCAGATGAAGACTGGGGTCAAGTTGTCGTTGGCTATCGTGAGGATGCCGGCAATCTCTTCTGGTGTCGTGGGACGGACGATGTAGCCCGGAACACCGCCGGGGCTTGGCCCAGCGTCCCGGGTATAGCATATGCGGTCCGGCA
>JAKSCY010000702.1 GCA_022360355.1 Chlorobiales bacterium | reverse complement strand
TAATATCGAAGATGTATATGGTGCAAGAGAAGTGGCATACGGTGGAAATCCTGAAGTATGTCAAACCTTAGTTCAAGTAGTGGCTCTTGCCCAACCAGAACTGAAAATCGAAATAAAGTGTATAGCGCATCTGTAGTCCGGACAATAACAAATAGTCATGACTGACGCAGAACAACAAGTCTTCCGTCAGAAGATAATTGGTGAACGCATATTGCTGATGCTGCCGCTCAATGTTGTGCTGGCTGCGCGAATACGGGGAACCGTTGATCCGGAAAGCGTAATTACAGCTTTGGATCGGCTGAGGTCACGACATCCCCTCCTGGCCGTCCGCGCCGAGATAAGAGACGATGGAACGGGGATGTATGTCGGGTCGAACGTCCCACCCATCCAGTTCGAGGTTGTACTTCGCAAAAGCGACGACCAGTGGCTTGCCCGCGTAGAAGAGGAACTACAGGCCCCGTTTCCCATCGAGACAGGACCACTTGTGAGATGCTCACTCGTGCACTCAGAGAGGGTATGCGATGTCATACTGTGCGGGCTCCACACCATCTGCGACGGCATGTCTCTCGGTTACCTTCTTCGCGACTTGCTCGAGTGCCTCGCGGAGCCGGAGAAGGAAATCGCCGGTCCTGTTGTTCCTCCCGTCATCGACAGCAGTACCGTGCCAAAGCCTCCGTCTACACATGCGCTACAACGCTTTATCATGGGCTTGATTAACAGGAAATGGGAGGCAAAGGGCATCCAGTTCAACGAGTCCGACATGTGCCGAATGCACGAGAAGTACTGGGAGAGTAACACCGGCATTCAACTGCTGGCCTGGACCCTCGATGCCGAGGATACGGCGCGACTCGTTGAACAAAGCCGCGCCGAGAAGGTTACGGTGAACTCGACGCTGTGGACCGCGTTTCTTGCGGCTCAGTACGAGGTCCAACCAGACCGCCTGCGTTACCGGCAGAGATCGGCCCTGGCGGTGAGCACCAGAGACAAGCTCAACGTACCCGTAGGAGACGCCTTGGGATTCTACGCGTCTTCGCTCACCGCGAAGCTGCCGTACTGTCCCACTATGTCGTTCTGGGATAATGCGAGAGTTGTGCAGGAGAAGATCACAAAGGAGTTGGCCAAGACAGACCTCTTTCGAATGTTGACTTCAGAACTGATTCATCCCACACTGCTCGACTCGCTTTACTTCAGGAAGTTCGGATTGGTGGAGGGCGCCATGCCGAACAAGCTGCTGCGCAAGATGAAGTGGCATCAGACTACTTATGGATATGCCCTCACGAACGTAGGCCGCTTCGACATCCCCACGAGTTACGGACCTCTTGAACTCGAGGCCGTGCACGGCCCGCTGTTCTACTCGGATGTTGAAGAGAAGATGCTCGGCGTCATAACCGTTGGGGGAAGGCTGTCCTTCTTCCACGTGAGTCGACGACCCGTCGTAGGTGACGCTACTCTTTTGAAGGATGCCGCCATGAGGTACCTGAAAGCAGCGGTTGGAGAAAGCACCTAACCAGTCGCTGCCCCTAATTATCAACCGGATAAAACTCTTTAGCCATGAAATACAATACCATTGTCATAGGTGGAGGTCTGGCAGGATTAATCGCTGGGGCTTCACTTTCAAAATTTGGAAAAAAAGTGCTGCTACTGGAACAGCACTACAAACCAGGTGGCTGTGCAACCACCTTTA
>JAKSCY010000750.1 GCA_022360355.1 Chlorobiales bacterium | reverse complement strand
CTCGGCCTTGGCAAGCATTTCCGGGAAGGCATCCTGCAAAACCACGCGTTGGTTGGCATAGAGCGCGGTGAGGGCAATGCCCGCGCCCATGGTGCCCGCCCCTACAATGGCGATGGTTTTAGGATTTGGGGAAGTGGGCATGGTTGATCAAGTAATCGGTTATTGGTGATTGGTTAATTGGAGACTAACATTTGGCGATCAAGCGATATGGCTATGCGCATCAACGGTCTTTGAACTGAGGATCGCGTTTCTCCAAGAAGGCGGCCATGCCCTCTTTTTGGTCCTCGGTGTCGTAGAGCATGCGGTAGTTGCGGCGCTCCATCTTGAGGCCATCCAGCAGCGTGCGCTCGACGCCGTAGCGGACAGCCTGACGGGCCAGCCGAACGGCCACCTGGGGACGTTGGGCGATGGTGGCCGCCAGTGCGAGAGCTTCTTCGAGGACTTTTTCGTCGGGAACGAGGCGGTTGACGAGACCAGCATCGTGGGCTTCTTGGGCGCTGATGGGCTCACCAGTGAGGACCATCTCCATCGTGCGGTAGGGGCCGATGGCGGCGGCCAGGCGCTGGGTGCCACCCGCCCCGGGCATGATGCCGAGCTTGATCTCGGGCTGAGCAAATTGGGAGGATTCGGAGGCAACGATGAGATCGCAGGACATGGCAAGTTCACAGCCGCCCCCAAAGGCGATGCCGCGCACGGCGGCGATCATGGGTTTGCCAAAATCCCAGATGCGCTTCCAATAGCCGCGGGTGCCGGATTGGAGCACGCCGGTGGGGTTCAGTTGCGCCATCGCGGTGATATCGGCACCAGCGGCGAAGACTTTTTCACCACCATAGAACACGACGACCTTAACGGAATCATCTGCATCAGCTGCTTCAAGTTCCTCGGCGAGGCGCTTGAGCAGGTCTGGGCTGAGGGCGTTGAGCTTGCTGGGGCGATTGAGGGTAAGGATCAGTACGTTGTCGCGCAGGTCGGTTAAGAGGATATCGTCTGGCATGGGCCTCACCTTTCGTGGTGTGTTCACATTATAGTCAAGGCTTCACGTTGAAACAGAGAATGCGATTGTCAAGGGCTTGACATAGGCTTGTTTAATTAGTACGTAAGTTCTATATTCGGGGCGTGAATGCCTACCAAAAGTTCGCCAAGCTCTCGGAAGACCCGCAACTGGAGATCGAGTCGACGACGGAATGCCATCCGGTG
>JAKSCY010000691.1 GCA_022360355.1 Chlorobiales bacterium | reverse complement strand
TACCTGAACGACGGCAGCGGCGGATTCCCCGCGACGGGTACGATTTTTACCGCGGTCGATCGAAGCAAGGCCATCGTCGCCGGTGATGTGGATGGCGACGGCGCAATGGATCTGGTCACCGCCACCGACGACAACAACCGACTGTATCTCGTGGATGGTACCGCCGGCGTCACCAACCGGGATCAGCTTTTCGCAACCGCGCGCTCTACCGATGTTGGGAATGGGCAGGCTCTCCGGTTTGCCTTGACCGATAACCGGGTAACGGAAGAGCGAAACTATCAGATCTGGGTTAGCGACAATGGCGGCACTAGCTGGCTAGCCGTACAGCCCGGTGTCTCCATCGACCCCGGTACCGGCAACGATCTTCGGTGGCGAGCTGATTTCAATACCAACCGTGACTGGGCGACGCAGCCAGAGATCTCTGTTCTGCAGATTCAGTTCAACACGCCTGGACCCAGCATCACCGGTGAAAGCCAAAGTACCGATGAAGATGCGCTGTTTTCTCTGGATATCACCGCGGATGCCGGCTCGAGTAACGATATCTTTTTCATCCAGGAAGAAGACCCCGTGCTCCCCACATGGCTCTCACTGGTTACGGACTACATGGGCACCTGGACAATCACGGGTACGCCCACCAACGATGATGTCGGCGTAAACACATTTGACCTGGAAGTCGTTGACGCAGCAGGCGCAATGGCTACCGCGACGTTCAACATCACGGTGGATAATACGGACGATGACCCTGTTTTGGATACGCCTATCCCGGACCAAAACGCCACGGATGACACCGCGTTCAATCTCGATGTTTCAGGCAATTTCAGCGACCCGGACGTGGGCGATACCCTGACCTTCTCCGCTAGCGGTCTGCCGGCCTCCGGCAATCTCACCATTAGCACCGCAGGTGTCATCAGCGGCACACCGGATAACAGCGATGTGGGCGTCCATAATGTGACGGTGACCGCCGATGACGGCGTTGGTGGCAGCACCCCGGCCCAGGAATCTTTCAGTCTAACGGTCCAGAATGTAAACAGCGACCCCTTTGTAGAT
>JAKSCY010000621.1 GCA_022360355.1 Chlorobiales bacterium | reverse complement strand
TAGAATCGGAGAACAGGGAAAATATCTCCATGGAGTTGACTTTTCCGAAGGTGTAGGGATGATCATGGTTGCCGACAATCATCACTACCGGAATGTCACGGTCAAGCAGAGGTTTCAGGCAGCGTGCAAAGATTCTCTGGTCTGTCTGGCTGGGGTTCATGTCCCGGTAAGCGTCCCCGCAGAACAGGACCAGGTCGACACCTTCGCTGATCGCGTGGGCGACCATGTAACGGAAACAACGCTCGAAATCATCCAGCCTTGAATTCAGACCGCTTTTCGGATCAATAACGCCATGCGTCTTATAGCCGATATGAATATCCGCCGTGTGAAGAATCTTCATGGTTGTACACCCGGTTTACCGTTATATATCAAAAATCACCGTAATTCTTCAATGATGCCGTCACATGCACTTCACCCCTTGCCCCTTCTGGATTGCAAACCCTTTAAGGCACCTCTAATTTATTGTCATGAGTCCCGATTGCATCGGGATGCAAGGCGAACAGAGCACAGAAACCCCTTTCTATCCGCTCAACGACGCAATTGAATCGCGGAATAAATAAAGAGAGGGGCCCTTTATTCCTGCTGTCAACTCCCTGTATCTCTCCCTCCTGACGTCAACAATCGTTATACGTCTATGGTTTTTACAGCCAAGATTTTGTAAAATGAGCAATATGTTATCGAAATGACCTCCCTTCAGCAGTATGATTAACTTTAAAACAGGGACTTGACATGCCGCTTTCCTACAACGACGTTTACCGGGAATCCATTGAAAACCCTGAACAATTCTGGGCAAATGCCGCAGAAGAACTTCACTGGTACCGGAAATGGGACAAGGTGCTTGACGACAGTAACCCGCCATTTTACCGCTGGTTTGCCGGCGGCACAACCAACACATGCTACAACGCACTCGACAGGCACGTCGACGAAGGCCGCGGCAACGACGTTGCCGTGATTTACGACAGCCCCGTGACAGGGATGAAAAAGAGCTTTACGTACCGTGAGTTCCGTGACGAGGTCGCGCTTTTCGCCGGCGCGCTGCAATCAAGAGGTGTACGTAAAGGAGATCGCGTCATCATCTATATGCCGATGATCACCGAGGCCCTTGTCGCCATGCTTGCTTGCGCCAGAATCGGGGCCATCCATTCGGTGGTGTTCGGAGGATTTGCCTCGCATGAGCTCGCCGTCAGAATAGACGACTGTAAACCCAAAGTCATTGTATCGGCATCCTGCGGGATCGAGAGGGACAAAGTTATCGACTATAAACGGCTGCTCGACTTTGCCATCGAGCTGGCTCACTTCAAGCCGGAAATCTGTATTATCCGGCAGCGCGAACGGCTCAGAGCAGAACTGAACGAGGAAAGGGATCTAACCTGGAAACAGGCTCTTCTTGGAGCCGAGCCCGTGCCCTGCGTACCTGTCGAATCATCCGATCCTCTTTATATCCTCTATACTTCGGGAACAACAGGAAAGCCGAAAGGCGTCGTACGCGATAACGGAGGCCACATGGTTGCTCTCAAATGGAGCATGGAGCATGTTTACGGCATCAAACCCGGAGAAGTTTACTGGGCGGCAAGTGATGTAGGCTGGGTAGTGGGTCACTCCTATATTGTTTACGGGCCGCTGCTCAACGGCAACACAACCATCATCTTCGAGGGAAAACCTGTGGGTACACCTGATCCCGGAGTGTTCTGGCGAATTATCAGTGAGCACAACGTTTCAGTCCTATTCACCGCACCGACAGCGTTCAGGGCGATCAAGAAAGAGGACCCGAAAGGCAGCCTCATTGAAAAATACGATCTTTCCGGGTTCAGAACGCTCTTTCTTGCCGGCGAACGGGCTGATCCTGACACGGTGAAGTGGGCGGAAGAAAAACTACATGTACCGGTTATCGACCACTGGTGGCAGACAGAAACCGGCTGGGCAATCGCCGCCAACTGTCTGGGCATCGAGCCTGGAGACATCAAATACGGCTCCGCTTCCAGAGCTGTTCCAGGCTACAATATCAAAGTCGTGGATGAGGAAATGAAAGAGCTTGGCCCCGGTGAAATGGGCGATGTCGTCATCCGTCACCCTCTTCCGCCGGGCACGATGCTGACGCTCTGGAAAGCCGACAACCAGTTCGTGGAAAGCTATATGTCGCAATACCCCGGACACTACCTGACCAGCGATGCAGGCTATATTGACGAAGACGGATACATTTTCATCATGTCCCGCACTGATGATATCATCAACGTCGCCGGCCACAGGCTTTCGACCGGAGCAATAGAAGCAGAACTATGCGAGCACCCGGATGTAGCCGAAAGCGCGGTAATAGGTGTCGCGGACGAACTCAAGGGAGAAGTGCCCGTCGGATTTCTCGTATTGAAATCCGGAGTCGATACACCGCACGGTCAGATAATCAAACACGTTATCGAATATGTCCGTGAAAACATCGGTCCGGTCGCATCCTTCAAGCAGGCCGTTATCGTACAGCGATTACCGAAAACACGATCCGGGAAGATACTCAGAGGCACCATGCGCAAGATAGCAAATGGTGAAGAGTATACGATGCCGGCCACAATCGATGATCCGGCAATCCTTGACGAGATCAGTGAGGCTCTTCAGACGATAGGTTACGCCGGATGATTTCAAACATCGACCACATAGCCATTGCGGTGCATGACCTGCAAAGCGCGCTTGAACGCTTCAGAGTGCTGACGGGTGCAGCACAAGAGCAGATACGTATCGAGGACGTTCCTTCGGAAAAGGTCCGGGTAGCTTTCATAGAGATCGGCAGCTCGAAAATCGAGCTGCTGGAACCTCTGGGCAAAGAAAGTCCTGTCGCGAAATTTCTTGAAAAACGCGGCGAAGGGCTGCATCACATTGCCCTGGAAACTACTGATCTGGAAGCCGAAACCGCTCGCACCGCACATGCGGGACTTTCGCCGATTTCTCCCCCTTCTGCAGGTGCAGGCAAGAAAAAAATTGTATTTTTCAACCCGAAAGAAACCGGCAAAGTACTCATAGAGTTTGTGCAAAAGCTGTAATACTATCAATCTACTGTGAAGCATTTTTTTCTCCCGTTCGAAAAAAAACCGGATTTCACCTGTTCAGCAGAACATATTGAACAGTTGACCGAGTATGAAAAGTATCAGTTGTCCTTTCACCCGGAACGCCCCAAGTATCTCGATTACCTTACCATTTTCCATGAGGTGGAAGCATGCCTGGAGAACAACGAGCACGGCAGTTGTCTCATCAATACCCACAGAGCCGTCCTCGAATCGGATAACGGCCCGCTGAAGGTCATGCTGATCGGTCAGCAGTCCGCACCGACATCGGATTTCGAAGAACTCCAGGAACTCATGAAAAACAACGGTGTCGCAAAAAAGTGGAACCAGGGAATGCCCACTCCCGCATCCTACGACCGCGCGCTGCATGCCATTGAGCTTGCCTGCAAGGAAAACCGGATCATCATCACCATGATCGACACTCCGGGTGCCGACCCTACCGAAGAAGCTGAATCGGGAGGTATTGCCTGGAAAATCGGCCGGTGCATGCAATCACTCGCAGAAGCCCCTGTACCGACAATATCCGTAATCATGAACAGGGGATGCAGCGGGGGAGCTATCGCCCTCAGCGGCTGCGACATCGTGCTTGCAATGGAGTACGCAACCTATCTGGTCATCTCGCCCGAAGCCTGTTCCTCTATCCTTTTCAGAACAAGGGACAAGGCAAACCTTGCGGCTGAAATATCCCAGATAACAGCCAGAGAAGCCCTTTCCCACGGTATAGTGGATGCTCTCGTCGCTGAACCGGACGGGCCTGCTCACAGGTTTCCGGAAGCCGCCATCGCATCCCTGAAGCAGTCGCTGAGCTCACACGCGGCAGCCCTTGCGTCAATCCCGCCGGAAAAGATATTTCCCTACAGGGTAAAAAAATGGAGCGAGATCGGCCAGTGGAACGAGATACTGGAACAGGAGATGGCTTTCTTTGAAAAAGAGGTTTCGGGACACCTGAAAAAACCTGAAGACACTCTTTATGTAAAGCGTCACGCCAACTGCAGGGACAGCAGCGGAAAAAGGATCTATGACCCGGTTTTTCTTCCCGGACTTCTCGAGAACAACTATGTCTGCCCGCAATGCGGCTACCGTTACACCCGCCTCTCGGCAAGGGACTATATCGAACTGGCCCTCGATCAGGGCTCTTTTCGGGAACACCCCGAAACCCGCTATATTGTCGACAGGGACATCCTTCTGTTTCCGGAATACAGCCAGAAACTCGAAGAGGCACGCACGGCAACAGGGCTGGCTTCCGCTTTTATAACAGGCAACGGAACGATTGAAAACCGTGATGTTGTCTTCTGTGCAACGGATTTCGGCTTTCTCGGCGGCTCTTTCTGCATGTCGACCGGGGAAAAAATATGGAAAGCCTGCGAAGCAGCAATCAGCCGGCAATGTCCGCTGATTCTTCAGGCTGCAGGGGGTGGTGCCCGCATGCATGAAGGTTGCTCATCGATGGTCAGTATTCCCAAAGTACACGTGGCTCTTTCGAGGGTTGAAAAAGCAGGACTGCCGGTAATTACCATTATCACCGACCCGACTCTCGGCGGTGTTGCAATCGGTGTCGGGTCGAGAGGCTTACAGCTTTTCGAGTACAATGCAGGGAATATCGGTTTCTCGGGAAAACGTGTTATCGAGCAGTATACGGGAAAAAAAACCTCGCAGGATTTCCAGACAACCAGCTGGTTGCAGCAGAAAGGACATGCAAGACACATTGTAAAACCACAGGACATGCATCACCATCTCTCGACCATTGTCGAGAATTACTACGAAAGCCTTGCATTGTAATTATTGTTTATCCATTGCGAACGCAATTTGAAACGCACAACGTACGTGTCACCATGTTCGAGGAATTCAGCCGGGTAACGAAAAAAGAGTGGAAAACAGAGGTACTCAAAGACCTCAAAGGCGCAGACTACAGCACGATCGAGTGGCTGACCCCGGACGGATTTACCGTCGAGCCATTCTACAGCCCGGACGAAAGACCATCGTGCACCCCTCCCCCGCTGCCCGGCAGAGAGGATAACAGATGGAAAGCAGGTGTCGAGATCGACGCTTCCGATGTGCAGGAAGCCAATGCCGAAGCCCTCGAGCACCTCAAAAACAGCATGCAGTGTATTCGCTTCAATATATCCGCCATTGAATACCTTGACGAAAACGCTATTGCTTCACTGCTGCGGGACATTGCACCCGGCTCTGCACCCGTCTATTTTTCGGGCGTCAGGAATCCCGACGATTTCATGCGCTGCCTTGCAGCGCTGAACGGATTCAAAAGTATGACCGGCGGTTTGATCGGAACCAGCACCGACAGGGCGGAACCTCTCCTCGAGTATGCTCAAGCTGCCCGGGGATTCAGAACTCTCGGCATAAACGGCGAACAATGGCGCAAAAAAGGCGCTACCGTCGCCCAGGAAATAGGATTTCTTGTCGCCTCCGCACACGATCTTTTAAGAGGGCTGCAACAGGGCAATACCGATCTTTTCCTCGCCGCATCCTCCATGACCGTCAATTTTGCCGCCGGGTCCTCTTTTTTCACTGAAATTGCAAGGTATACCGCATTCAGAATACTCTGGCAAAGGATGACACAGACCATCCTTCCCGCCGTTATTCCCGAGCCGGAAATAACGGCAACAACGTTTACAGGAAATCTCCACAGGGAGGATCGCTACAACACGCTCATCGAGCTTGCATCGGTATCCGCCTCCGCCGTTCTTGGAGGCTGCGGAACACTGTTTATCCGCCACTTCGATTCGGGAGAGGACACCGACAGGGCGTTTGCCGCCCGTCTCTCAAGGAACATGCACCACATCCTGAAACACGAGAGCATGCTTGACCGGGTCATCGACCCTGCTGCAGGCTCGGCGTATATCGAAACCCTCTCGTTGAAGCTTGCAGAACGCGCATGGCAGGTCTTTACCGCTATCGAGGAGTCCGGGGGCATGAGGACATCCGAAAAAAACGGCGTTATCGAAAAGCTGCTTGCAGCCAAAGGCATTTCAGAAAAAGAGAACTCCGCATACAGACCGGCAGCCGAACAAAAACACAGTGCCTCCGGATCATACGCACATGTCCCCGATCACAGGTGGCCGACCCTCGAAGGCATAGAGGTTAAAAACCTTTACACCCGGGACGACATCAGCGAAGCGGAGCAGGTAAAATTTGCGCCCGGCCTTCCCCCCTATACCGGCGGCCCTTACACAACCATGTACACCATCCGTCCCTGGACGATCCGGCAATACGCCGGGTTTTCAACCGCCGAAGAATCAAACGAGTTTTACCGCCGGAACCTCGCTGCAGGCCAGAAAGGGCTTTCGGTCGCTTTCGACCTCCCGACGCACCGGGGCTACGATTCCGATCACAGCCGCGTGGTTGGCGACGTAGGCAAGGCAGGGGTCGCCATCGATTCGGTCGACGACATGAAAATACTTTTCGACCGGATACCTCTTGACAAAATGTCGGTATCGATGACCATGAACGGAGCGGTGCTGCCGGTCATGGCGTTCTATATCGTTGCCGCCGAGGAACAGGGCGTAGCACAGGAAAAACTGAGCGGGACCATTCAGAACGATATTCTGAAAGAGTTCATGGTCCGCAACACCTATATCTACCCTCCCGAACCCTCCATGCGAATCGTCGCCGACATCTTCCGCTACACCTCGGCAAGAATGCCGAAGTTCAACTCGATCAGCATCTCAGGATACCATATGCAGGAAGCCGGAGCAACCGCCGATCTGGAGCTGGCCTATACCCTTGCCGACGGGCTCGCATACCTGAGAACCGGCATCGATGCCGGGCTTCAAATCGACGACTTCGCTCCCCGCCTGTCGTTTTTCTGGGGTATCGGTATGAATTTTTTCATGGAGATCGCAAAGCTCAGGGCGGCCAGAATGCTGTGGGCCAAAATCGTTAAACGGTTCAACCCTTCGAACCCCAAATCCCTGATGCTGCGCTCGCACTGCCAGACTTCGGGATGGAGCCTGACCGAACAGGATCCGTTCAACAACGTCACCCGCACCTGTATCGAAGCACTGGCGGCCGTACAGGGACACACGCAGTCCCTGCACACCAATGCCCTGGACGAGGCCATTGCCCTTCCGTCTGTATTTTCAGCCGGAATAGCACGCAGCACACAGCTTTACCTGCGGGACCAAACCGACATTACACGGGCAATCGACCCTTGGGCAGGCTCCTACTATGTCGAGGCACTCACCAGGGAGCTTGCAGAAAAAGCCTGGGGACTCATAGAGGAAATCGAGGAAACGGGAGGCATGGTCAAGGCCATTGAAAAGGGTTTGCCGAAACTGCGCATCGAGGAAGCCGCAACGCGTCGCCAGGCACGCATCGACAGCGGAAAAGACAGTATTGTCGGAGTCAACCGTTTTACAAACGCCGAAAAAACCGATATCGACATCCTTGAAATCGACAACACGGAAGTACTGCAGCGTCAGTTGGAAAAACTCTCTGCCCTCAAGCAGACAAGGGATGCGAAAACGGTCAATGATGCGCTTGAAGCACTCATGACCTGCGCCCGGAACGGCAACGGCAACCTGCTTGAAATGGCGGTGGAAGCCGCAAGGGCAAGAGCGACACTGGGTGAAATATCCGATGCCTGCGAAGAGTCTTTCGGCAGATACCGCTCATCTGTACAGCTCAATACAAACGTTTATCTTTCCCAGATGAACAGCAACAAGCTATTCATGAAAGCACACGACCTTGCAGAAACATTTGCCCGCCATGAAGGACGCCGGCCCCGAATACTGGTAGCAAAAGTCGGTCAGGACGGACATGACAGAGGCGCTAAAGTCATTGCAGCAGCCTTTGCCGACATCGGCTTCGACGTCGATATCAGCCCGCTTTTCCAGACACCGGAAGAAATCGTGCAGCAGGCTCTGGACAACGATGTGCACCTGATAGGAGTTTCAAGCCTTGCAGGCGGGCACAAAACACTTGTTCCCGCTATCGTCGACGGGCTGGATGATGCCGGCAGGAATGACATTCTCGTCATTGCCGGAGGAGTCATTCCGGAAAAGGATTACAGTTTTCTGACCGATGCCGGTGTAGCAAAAGTTTTCGGCCCGGGAACAGTGATAGCGGAAGCTGCAGGAAACATCCTGCAGATGCTGATCGACGGATTTGTGCCCGGAGATCAAACCGGACCGCAATAAAACAGAACGTCATGTCAGGGTCTACAGACAACATCCCGGCTGAAAAAATTGTCAGGGAAATCATGAATGGCAGCCGCAGCGCATTAAGCCGTGCCATAACGCTCATTGAATCCTTCAGGCCCGATCATCAGGATACAGCTCACAGGATTCTTGACAACTGCCTTCAGCACAGACATGACACTCTGCGGATAGGGATAACCGGCTCTCCCGGAACAGGGAAAAGCACCCTTATAGAAGCGATCGGCCTTGAAATTCTCGATAATCCCGCCAACAAGCTTGCAATCCTTACGATTGATCCGAGCAGCAAACGTTCCGGAGGCAGCATTCTTGGCGACAAGGCCCGCATGGAAAAGCTGTCCGGAAGAAAAGATGTTTTTATCCGTCCCTCTCCTTCTTCAGGACACCTTGGAGGCACCTCTCCCAAGACACATGAAGCAATCCTTCTGTGCGAAGCCGCCGGATACAACATCATTATCGTGGAAACCGTCGGTGTCGGCCAGTCGGAAACCTCTATCGAATCCATGGTAGACTACATTCTTCTGCTCATACTGCCCGGATCAGGGGACGAACTGCAGGGGATCAAACGGGGTATCATGGAAATTGCAGACGGAATCGCTATAACAAAGACCGATGAAGCGTCGAAAAAAAGCGTTTTCCATTCAAAAGCTTCCTGTGAATCGGCACTGAAACTTCTGCCGAAAAAACACCCGGCATGGGATCCGCAGGTCATACCCTCCTCTTCGATTTCAGGAGAGGGCATCAAAGAAGTCCTGGACAGCATCCTGCAGTTTGCGGCATTCCTTCACGGAAACAACCTGTTTGAGGAGAACCGCAAAAAGCAGCTCAACCAGCTTTTCCGCTCACAGGTAGACCTGCAGCTGAAACAAGCGTTCTACAACCATCCTGAAATCAGTTCATCATTTGCAGCTATCGCTGCAAAAGTCGAGGAAAAAAACTTCAGTCCGCTCAGCGGCGCGAAAAAGCTGGTTGAAAAAGTTATTCGCTCTCCTCGATAAACTCCTTTTCTTCGGCTTTCACGATCAGGACCGGACACGTAGCCTTGCGCACCACCGACTCGGCCACACTGCCCATCAGCAAGCGGCTTAACCCTGTTTTCCCATGGGAACCGAG
>JAKSCY010000236.1 GCA_022360355.1 Chlorobiales bacterium | reverse complement strand
GTTACCCACGACCAGAGGTTGGGATTCACGTTTCATCGACGGTTATCCCTATATCACTGCAATTCGGACTTCAGAGACCGAGGCGAAATCTCGAGAATCGGTCTTCCGGGAGAAGATCAGCCCTTTCATCGAGGACTTTGACAGCGTCTGGGAGCCGTACAAGGCCGAGCTCATTGCAATGTACACTGAAGCGAAGAACGCTCGGGGACTGCGGCAGTGGGAGGACATCCGTAAACTGACCAACAACGAGCTACTCTCTTTCTTCCTGGACTTCGCTTACATCATGAATCGCAAAGAGGGTGAAATCCACATGATCATGATGATGGCATCCTATTACATTAACGGGCTTTATCAGCAGATGTGGCGAGAGATCTTTGGCATCGAGGCCCCTATCGATCCGAATTTCAGCAAGCTGATGTCCGGATTCGAGAGCCAGGACATAAGAGTGGTAAGAGGACTATGGAACCTAGGTCGTCGTGCGATCGAACTGGGTCTCGACCAAGCCTTTACGGCAGAGGACAATGATGAAGTCCTCAAACAGATTCAGGAGAGCCCCGAAGGCGTAAAATGGATGCGGGAGTACGGGGACTTTCTTGCAGAGCACGGCTGGAGGTGCGAACGGATGCACGCGTATGATACTCCGGCATGGATTGAACAACCGGGTATCGCAGTCGGCCAAATCAAAATGCTCTTGTCAAAGGAAGTGTTTCCTTTCGATGAAGAGCGAGACCGCCACATCAAAGACAGGGAAATAGCCGAGAAAGAAGTTCTGGAAAAGGTTCCCAAAAACCAGCGGGCCGCCTTCGAGGTTCTGATGAAGGCCGCTCAGAAGTCGGGTTACTGGAGCGAGGATCATACCTACTATTGCGATTTCTACATTGGTGCCATTGGCCGATGGATCGTCACCGAGTTCGGCCGTAGATTCGCCGATGCGGGTTGTCTCGACGATCCGGAAGACGTTCATTTCTTACATCCCGATGAGATTCGCAAAGCGGCCATTCCTATGGAACGTATTAATCTTCGTCCGTACGCGGAACGAAGGAAGCAGGAGTGGCAAAACACGATCACTAAAGAACCGCCTCCGTTTTATGGAGATATTTCTCTGGCTCAAGAGATTTTGAAAAGCGACCCTACACTTTCGGTTTCAACGCAGGTTCCCATAGTGCGGGAAGAGCTTAAAGCCGATCTCTATGGGGCCGCGGCTGCGCCGGGAATAGCGGAAGGTCCGGCTCGTGTAATCATGAGCGCCGATCAACTTCATACCATAGAGCCTGGTGAGATACTTGTCGCACCGGGTACATCAGCCGCGTGGACGGTGGCGTTCAGTCTTATCAAAGGACTGATAACCGACGGTGGAGGTGCGTTAAGCCATCCGGTCATCATGGCGAGAGAGTACGGGATTCCGT
>JAKSCY010000368.1 GCA_022360355.1 Chlorobiales bacterium | reverse complement strand
TGGAACAACTCGACACGCAAGAGGGTGTTCAAGGGGTACACTGCGGTACATGTGCTCAAAGTTACAGTGAGGAGTCTTGCCGATGCAGGCCGTGTGATCGATGCATCGGTGCAGGCCGGTGCCGATGAAATCCCGTTGATAGGATTTGCAAGCTCGAAATATAAGGAGAAGCGCCGCGAAGCACTGGCTGAAGCAGTACAGAATGCAAGAAAGGATGCTCAGGTTATGGCTGCGGCAGCAGGCATGTCCCTGGGAAAACTTCTCGATATGCAGACAGGCGCTGCTCCTGTCTACCCTGTGCCAAGTATGATTCGAGACATGGGTGAAAAAACCATGGCGGCAGCGGTTCCAACTGAAATATCTCCGGGGGAACAGAATATTGAAGTTCCGGTCTCCTGCAGGTGGTTGCTTGTTGATAAAAACTAATAAGTTCCCGTTCGCGATCATATTTTTGTTATAATGCCGGAAAAAATTGTATCTTCGTAGTTAAAATTTCCTGCAAGCCGTCTGTCGGTGCAGCACCATACCTGAAATATTGCGGTCTGCTGCAACAGTAGTGAGTCCGCCTGCCGGGTAACTCGGTTGCCTGGTGCCAAGGTTTTTTTGTTCCTTAAAGCCGTGCATCAGGCCCGAAACCATACAAAAATACGAACAAGTCCGAAGCATAACGAGCACTTGGTACTCACTGTGTGCCGGTATAGACTGAAGCGAACAAAAAAGGAGAAGAATCATATGGAGCATATGGCAAAAAGGTTGATCTGTCTTGTGATGGTTTGTGTGTTTTTCCCCTTGAATGCCCGATGTGTTCCTTCACAGAGTGAGCTTTCCAGCAATATCCGGACGCTCTACCGGACCCCCGAACTCAGAAACAATATTGACTATTCCGTTCTCCAGAAGGCCATGACAGGGTATTATGCCCTGAAAAAGAACGGGGCCTTGAAAAATGACAGGGTGCTTACCATCATTGATTACAATCAGCCTTCGGTCAAGAAGCGTCTTTTTGTCATCGACATGGCCCGAAACCGTTTACTTGCATCTTCACTTGTTGCTCACGGGAAGAACAGCGGGCAGAACCGCGCTGTGAGGTTTTCCAACGTTCCGGGGTCATTTAAGAGCAGTCTCGGTTTTTTTGTGACCGACAGGACCTACAAGGGCAAGCACGGCTATTCGCTGCGGTTGCGAGGGATTGAGCGCGGTATCAATGACAACGCTCTCATGCGTAACATCGTTATTCATGGCGCGGACTACGTTTCCAATGATTTTATCAGGCGCCACGGACGGCTGGGAAGAAGCCTCGGATGTCCTGCACTGCCTTTTTCGCAGTACAGGGAGGTCATCGATCTTATCAAGGGAGGCTCATGCCTTTTTATTTATCAAGGCGACCAGAGCTATGCGGGCCGTTCCAACCTGCTGAATCCTGAAATTGTGCTTAACAACCCTGCATAGATTTCCCGGAGTAATGCCGGGGGGAACTCTGAACGCATGATTCTGCGTTCCCATCAAGGATTATTCACAAGCTGACAAGTTCTCCGGCTGTTATCATTAAGCCGATAACAACGTCGTTGCTCACAAAAATGATGGTGAGTGATGATCACACGATGCAGCAGGGAGGTTTTTCTTAAGTACAAGTTATTGTTCATGATAGCTTTTCTGGTATTGCTTCTGGCGTTCAGTCCCGGCAGTTCAAAAACTCCTCCTGTTCAAAACGAAACTGTAACCTCACCTTCCGTGAAAGAGGTGCAGCGGAGCTCCGTGAAAAACTATGAAATTCGGGAGAACATTCGCTGTCATATCGAACAGCTTGAGGAGGATGTCGCGCTTCAGATCGGGAAAGAGAAAGTTGCGTTTAACTCCCTGCTTGCGGATTTCTACAGGTCGAACGATTTCAGCCCGGTCTGGGTAAAACGCTCCCAGATTACCGAATTGCTCGATGCGATAAGATCAGTTGAAGCCGACGGGCTTCTGCCGGGAGACTATCATCTTTCAGGAATCCAGAATTTTTATGACAAATCTCCTCGCTCACCTTTTTTAAAGGCCCGGTACGAGCTGTTGCTGACAGACGCAATGTTCAAGCTTTCCTATCACCTGCTGCACGGGAAAGTCGATCCTGAAAAAATCGATCCAAACTGGAACCTTTCCGGAGGTGTCAATGGAGATGGTCTGGTAAGCAGGCTCCGAAGCGCTCTTGACGGTGATTCCCTTGCTGCAGTTATTTCGAAGCTTCGTCCGAACAATCCCAAGTATACGAGCCTTAAGGCAGGGCTTGCAAAATACCGGCAGATTGCTGCCAAGGGCGGCTGGAGGAGTATTCCCGAGGGGCCTTCCATCAAGGAAACGGGGCAGTATGACGACAGGATTCCTGCATTGCGCCGGCGTCTGGAAATAACCGGTGAGATCGCTGCATTGTCTCAGGTCGATACATCATTTGCATCATCAGCAATGTTGTACAGCGATGAGCTGAAGGAGGCTGTTAAGCGTTTTCAGGTGCGACACGGGCTCGAGGTTGACGGTGCTGTGGGCCCCAGGACGTTACGAGCACTCAATATTCCTGTTGCACAGCGGGTAGACCAGATCCGTCTCAATCTCGATCGTTACCGCTGGTTTATTCAGAAACTTGAACCTACGTTTCTGCTTGTCAACATTGCAGGTTTCACTGTTCAGTATGTGAAAGACGGGAACTACAAATGGGGTTCCAGGGTCATTGTCGGAGAGCCTTACTGGAAAACCCCTGTTTTCAAGGCTGAGATGCAGTATATCATCTTCAATCCGGCATGGAACGTTCCTCCGGGGATTCTGAGAAAGGAAGCGTTGCCGGCGATCAAGAAAAACCCCGACTATCTTGCAAAGCATAACCTGCAGGTCATTGACCGTAACGGTCGCGTGGTAAACTCCGGTTCGATCGACTGGGCCGCATACAGCGCAGGCTCGTTGCCTTATCGGTTACGTCAACCACCTGGAACGAGCAATGCACTTGGGCGTGTCAAGTTCATGTTTCCTAACAAGCATCTGGTTTATCTCCACGATACACCGAGCAAACATCTTTTTGACAAAAGCACTCGAGCGTTCAGCCATGGATGTATTCGTCTCCAGAATCCTCTTGAGCTTGCAGAGATTTTGCTCGAATGGAGTTATGATGACATTCAAAAAGCCGTTGACGGCAGGAAAACAAGAACGGTTCATCTGCCGCAGAAGATACCTGTTTTTCTGCTTTATCTTACTGCAGTAGCTGAAGGAGAAGAGGTGCTTTTCCGCAACGATGTATACAGCCGGGATGCAGCTGTGCTCCAGGCTCTAAACGAGCCGTACCCCTATAAGACAGTCGAGAGCTGCACGTTTTAACGAAAGCGAAAAACCCGCATCGACGCGGGTTTTCGCTTTAAGGAAGAAATTGTTGTCTGGATGCTTCCCTGGTGGGGTGTTATGGTGTGTAGTTCAGGTTTGGCGCAAGCCACTTCTCGACCTCTTTGACGCTCATGCTTTTACGCGATGCATAATCCTCCACCTGATCTTTTCCGATTGCACCAAGTGCGAAATATTTAGCTTCGGGGTGCGCAAAGTAGAGCCCGCATACCGATGCCGGAGGGTTCATTGCATAGGTTTCCGTCAAGGTGACTCCTGTGTTGACTTCACTGTTGAGCAGGTCGAAAATGAATGGTTTTTCCGTATGATCAGGGCATGCAGGGTAGCCGGGTGCCGGACGGATTCCTCCGTATTTCTCGGCAATCAACTGCTTTTTCGGAAGATTTTCATTGAGAGAGTAACCCCAAAGTTCAGCACGAACCTTCCGGTGCAGCATTTCCGCAAATGCTTCAGCAAGTCTGTCAGCAAGGGCCTGTGCCATGATGCGATGATAGTCGTCATGCTCTTTTTCAAAACGGTCCATCAATTTTTTCAAGCCATGGCCAGCCGTAACGGTAAAGCAACCGGTATGGTCATGTATGCCGCTTGAGACAGGTGCTATGAAATCGGCAAGCGCAAGATTGGGCGTTCCGTTTTTTTTCTCTGTTTGTTGTCGCAAAGTGTGCAGGGTTGCCAGAACAGTCGTTCTGCTCTCATCGGTGTATATCTCGATATCATCTCCGTTGCTGTTTGCCGGGAAGATGCCGGCAACACCTCTTGCCTGGAGAGATCGCTCCTTACAGATTGTGTCCAGCAATGTGCTGGCGTCGTCGAACAGTTTCCGGGCTTCCGTTCCATACTGCTCATGGTCCAGGATCTTCGGGTACTTCCCGTGCAGCTCCCAAACAGCGAAGAAAGGTGTCCAGTCGATGTATTCGCGAAGCTCATCGAGGGAAACATTGTCAAGTACTGTAACGCCGGGTTTTTTTGGTGCCGTGACAGTGTTGTCATCCCATGACAGTTTTGCCAGGTTTTCCCTTGACTGACTGAGGCTCAGGTATCGTCTGGATGCGTGCCTTGCACTATGTCTTTCACGCAGGGCGTCCTGTTCTTTTTTCAGCTTCGCTACGAAGTCATCATGAAGTGAAGGGTTCACCAGGCTGGCAACAGCCGGAACGCTCCTTGATGCATCGAGTACCTGGACAACCTGTCCGGAATAGTTGGGGGCGATTTTTACGGCCGTATGGACTCTTGAGGTGGTTGCTCCTCCTATCAGAAGCGGAATTTTCATTTCCTTTCGTTCCATCTCTTTGGCAACGTGGACCATTTCGTCAAGTGACGGAGTAATCAGTCCGCTCAATCCGATAACGTCTGCGTTTTCTTTATCGGCAGCTTCAAGGATTTTTTCGCACGGCATCATGACGCCGATATCGACAACGTCAAAATTGTTGCAAGCCAGAACGACGGCAACAATGTTCTTGCCGATATCGTGGACATCACCTTTCACGGTTGCAAGCAGGATTCTTGCCGCAGGCTTGCTCTCCTTGTTTTTTGCTTTTTCCTCCTCAATATATGGTATGAGATAGGCAACAGATTTTTTCATCACGCGAGCGCTTTTAACCACCTGCGGAAGAAACATCTTGCCCTGGGCGAACAGGTCACCGATTACGTTCATACCGTTCATCAACGGTCCTTCGATAATGTCCAGAGGGCTTGGGTATTTCTGCCGGGCCTCTTCCGTGTCTTCGTCTATATAGTCTACCACACCCTTTATGAGAGCGTGCTGCAACCGTTCTTCGACTGTTCCGTTACGCCACTCGGCTTTTGCTGTTTCGTTTTTTGCTTCTTCACCCTTGACTGTTTCCGCAAACTCCACAAGACGCTCGGTTGCGTCTGGCCGCCTGTTGAGAAGCACATCCTCAACCCGCTCCAGCAATGCGCTGTCAATTTCATCATACACGGCAAGCTGACCTGCATTGACAATGCCCATGTCGAGACCCGCCCGGATAGCGTGGAACAGGAAAGCGGCATGCATCGCTTCCCGTACCGGGTTGTTCCCGCGGAAAGAAAAAGAGACATTACTAATGCCGCCAGACACTCTGGCATGCGGCAGGTTCTGCTTGATCCAGCGGACAGATTCGATAAAATCGGCCGCATAGTTGTTGTGTTCCTCGATACCGGTTGCGACAGTCAGGACGTTCGGGTCGAAAATGATGTCTTCAGGGGGGAAGCCAACCTCATCTGTAAGAATCCTGTAAGCCCGACGGCAAATTTCGATGCGGCGGTCGAGAGAATCGGCCTGTCCCTTTTCGTCGAAGGCCATCACGACCGTAGCGGCACCGTACTGCATAACCTTACGGGCATGTTCCCTGAATGGCTCTTCTCCTTCCTTCAGACTGATAGAGTTGACGATACATTTCCCCTGAGTGCAGCGGAGACCGCTTTCGATCACTGACCATTTCGACGAGTCGATCATCAGCGGCACTTTTGCGATTTCAGGTTCGGATGCAATCAGGTTGATGAAATCCCGCATTACTTTTTCCGAGTCGAGCATTCCTTCATCGACGTTGATATCGATGACCTGTGCTCCGTTTTCAACCTGTTGGCGGGCTATGGAGAGGGCTTCATCGTATTTTTCTTCCCTGATGAGCCGGGCGAATTTTCTCGATCCTGTGACGTTGGTGCGCTCGCCTACGTTGATGAATCCCGTGGTCTTGTTGACAAAAAGCGGTTCGAGACCGGACAGACGGAGTTCAGGTACAGTTTTCGGCTTTTTCCTTGGCTGAATCGTTGAAACCGTTTCGGCGATTGCCCTGATATGGTCAGGCGTTGTTCCGCAGCATCCACCGACAATGTTGACGAACCCCGATTCTGCAAAATCCGCGATCTGGGAAGCCATATATTCCGGACTGTCGTCGTACTCGCCGAATTCGTTGGGCAGACCGGCGTTCGGGTAGACGCTGACATAACTGCCGGCGATCGTGGACAGCGATTCGAGAAAGGGTCTCATCTGTTCCGCTCCCAGTGCACAGTTCAGCCCTGCGCTCAGCAGTCCGGGGGTGTGTGCCACCGAAATCCAGAATGCTTCTGTAGTCTGGCCGGAAAGGGTTCGACCGCTGGCATCGACAATGGTGCCTGAGATCATGATCGGCAGTCTGACCCCTTTTTCCCGGGAAAGCTCTTCGATGGCAAAAATAGCAGCTTTGCAGTTCAGGGTATCGAACACCGTTTCGACAAGCAGGAGATCAACGCCACCTTCAATAAGTCCTTCAAGCTGTTCGCGGTAGTTGTCGGCCATTTCTTCAAAAGTTACAGCGCGGTACCCTGGATTATTCACGTCG
>JAKSCY010000687.1 GCA_022360355.1 Chlorobiales bacterium | reverse complement strand
GTATTCCCATCATTCTCAATACTGCGTATAGCCACTACAAAGATGACTTTACCACGTGGGGCGCGGACGCGTATGTCGTGAAGTCATCGGACACCTCCAAACTCAAGTCCGAAATCAAAAGGTTGTTGGACGAATGAGTCTTCAGAATGACATGACGGACACCTTATGCCTCTTGATGGCCGGGGGCCGCGGGGAACGCCTCTATCCCCTTACCAAAGATTTCGCCAAACCTTCGGTGCGTTTCGGGGGCATCTACAGAATCGTAGACTTCACGCTGTCGAACTGTCTCAATTCCAATATTCGTCGCATCTACGTGCTCACGCAGTATCGATCCGTGTCGCTGGATCGGCACATTCGCCTGGGATGGAGCATATTCAACCACGAGTTGGGCGAATTCATCGAATGCGTTCCACCGCAGCAGAGGCACGTAAACAGATGGTACCGCGGAACCGCCGACAGCATCTTTCAAAACATTGACATCCTTCAGGCTGAGAGGCCGGAACAGGTGCTGATACTGTCGGGCGACCATATTTACAAAATGGATTACAACGACATGCTCGCCTTTCATCTGAAAAGCGAAGCGGACATGACGATCGCCGGAGTGGAGGTTGACCTGGCCGAGGCGAGCGCATTTGGCGTCATTGGATGCGACGAGAATTTCAGGATAACATCTTGGGAGGAGAAGCCGGAGCATCCGAGTCCCGTTCCCGGCAAACCCGACAAGGCTTTTGTGTCGATGGGTGTGTACATTTTCAATACCAAGAGTCTGGTCAAGACCGTTATAGACGACGCCAAGACTCCCACTTCTTCACACGACTTCGGAAAGGACATCGTTCCCTCGATGATTGAAAAACATCGGGTATTCGTGCACCGTTTTTCGGAACCTTGCAACGAGGATGTCCACTACTGGAGAGACGTGGGCACGCTGGATGCATATTGGGAATCGAATATGGATCTGGTGTCCGTGGTCCCTCAATGCAATCTCTACGAAGAGAAGTGGCCGATCAGGACGTTCCAAGAACAAGTGCCTCCCGCGAAGACGGTCTTTGCGGGCGGAGAAGGCGAAGACGAAGGACGCGTCGGAACGGTGATCGATTCGC
>JAKSCY010000749.1 GCA_022360355.1 Chlorobiales bacterium | reverse complement strand
GGGGCGGCCTTCGGGAATCAACCCGGGGCCGGGGTGTCGATGCGAGCCGGGTTATAGCGCGCCATCCGGTATCCGCTTGCGTACCTCCCCCGCCTGAACACGTCGTAACGCGCCTCCCCCTCGATGACGAAGCCGAATTTCCTGTAAAGCGCCACCGCCGTCCCGTTGTCCGAAAAGACCGAGAGCTCCAGGCGAAGGATATCGAGCCAGTTGTCCCCCAGGCGGATCAGCTCCTCCATGAGGGCGCTTCCGGCCCCCCGGCCCTGGAATTCGGGATGAACGGCGATGCCGAAGCTCGCCACATGCTTTCTCCGGGGATTCCCGTCCGGCAGGATCCCCAGGTGCCCGATCACCCTCCCCTCGGAAATCGCCACCAGCTCCATGCAAGAAGGCCCCTTGGCAGCGTAAAACCCTTTCCAGAACGCCGCGTCCCGGTGGGGCAGCTGCGTGGTCTGCTCCATCACCTCGTCAAAGGCATAAATCTCCTTGATCTCGTCATAATCCTTCTCGTTGGCGGCTCTGATCAAAGGCTTCATCTCTTCTCCTTCCCGGAAAAATTGGTTTAAGGGAGACCTTGGGCATGGCGAAACTGTTGCTTCGCGGGCGTTTTTATCCCTACCCCATGGATCACCACCGATAATCACCCGGATTACGGCGGGGCCGGGAGTCCCTGGTGTTCGGAGGGCTCCGCGCCCGCTCCTTTATTGCCGCCGCTGTTCCCGGGTGGGAAAACCGGTGAATCACCGATTGAATCGCCCTGAATCCCAAGGCGTTTTGGCCCCACTGCCAATTGAGTAGCCAGGAAACGACGGCAATCCAGGCGGTGAAAATCACGTTTCCCCGTGGGGGGCGGACGACGAGGTGGGTTATAGCACATGGGCGGCGGGATCGATAGCGGGTGATCCACAATTGGGTGATTCAAATGGTAAACCTCCAGCCCTGCTGGGGGACTCTCAGAATTTTACATTTCCTGAGATGGTTTGAAGGTTGAGAACAGATGTTAAGTGATTGAAAAGTGGGCTGAAATTCCGAATCAGAATCCTGGCCTTTGTTGTTCTGTTTTTGAAGAATTGTGCCTTTAGACCGCTTTGAGCGGTTCACAGATC
>JAKSCY010000132.1 GCA_022360355.1 Chlorobiales bacterium | reverse complement strand
TAATAATTGCTTCGAAAGAAAGATGAGATGATGGAGATTCCATTTTACCAGATCGATGCATTCACCTCCGAGGTTTTTGCCGGTAATCCCGCAGGGGTCTGCTTGCTCGATGACTGGCTGCAGGACGAGGTACTGCTGTCCATAGCGACCGAAAACAATCTTCCCGAAACGGCATTCCTCGTTCGCCGGGAAGATCACTATGATCTTCGCTGGTTCGCGCCCGAGGTGGAGATCGATCTGTGCGGTCACGCAACGCTTGCCAGTGGTCATGTCATTTTCAACTTCGTAGACAGTGATTCAGAACGTGTAGAATTCATGAGCAAGAGCGGACGCTTGTCAGTAGAAAGACGGGGCGATTTGCTGTTTCTCGACTTCCCATCTCGAAAACCCGCAGTATGTGTCACTCCGGAAGGTCTCGACACCATGCTTGGTGCTCCACCATTGGACGTTCTTGCTGCGCGCGATCTGCTGGTTGTATTTGATGATGAGAACGTTGTCAGGAATCTCAATCCAAACCTGGACGCTATCGCGAAGCTTGACGGCTTCGCGGTGATTGTCACCGCTCCCGGAAAGAACTCCGATTTTGTTTCCCGGTTCTTCGCTCCTGGTGCGGGGATTCCCGAAGACTCCGTGACTGGATCGGCGCACTGCACGCTTGTGCCGTATTGGGCGGAGCGTCTGGGTAAGAAAGAGTTTCATGCGTTTCAACTGAGTAAACGTGGCGGTGAGTTGTTTTGCACGGACAACGGTGACAGGGTCTCGATAGGAGGTCGAGCGGTGATCTATCTGTCAGGAACAATAATGATATGAGTGATGCAGGTTTTAATGTACAAGGGAGTAACGACATGATCGTTAGATCGCAACACGGAAAAAGAAAACGTTTCTTTGGCGTTGACTTTATAGTGCTTTCACATGGCCCGGAGTCCATGGTCACCAAGATGCTGTACAAGCCTGGGGATCACGTTCCGTTTCACAGCCATCCACATGAGCAAAGTGGCTATGTGCTGAATGGAAAATACAGGATCAGGTTTTCTGAATATGGCCGGGAAATTGGTCCGGGAGATTCATATTCCATCCCGGCTGATGTTCTGCATAGCATCGAGATCATTGACGCGGGAGAGGTACTGGATTTTTTTACTCCGCCAAGAGAAGATTATCTATGAAACGTATAACAAGACAAATGCACGCTCGTTTTTTCCTTTCAACAGTTTCGGCGAGTCGGGATCAACAATTCAGCAACCCTCAATCTTAGCTCAAGGATCTGCTGAAAGATGAGGCAGTTCTGCTGTTTTGCAAGGGACAAAACTTCATGTGTCAAGTGCACTATGTGCTTGTGTTGTAATTGGTGCTGAATTTCCTTGATTTTTTCGGTAGGGGAGGTGAAATTGTCAGGGAGACTGGGAGAGAAAGGGGATTTTGTGCGGAATAGTCGGGCCATATAAACAAATGAGGGTATTACAGTGATCGACCCTAAAATTGAAGGGAAAGTTGTTCTTGTTACCGGTGCAAATCATGGCATTGGGGCGGCAACGGCCAAGGCTTTTGCCGCTCAGGGGGCAAAGGTTTTTCTTACGTATTTCCGGGAGCCTTGTGAGCATACCCCTGCAGAATTGGAAGATGCAAAAGAGTCAAGTGCGGGCGGTGTTTTACTCTATCGGGCCAATCAGCAGCAGACAGCAAAGTCCGTTCTGGAGTCAATATCTTCACTCAATGGAAAAGCGGCGGCAAGAGAGATAGATTTATCGGACACTCGCAATATCCCTCTCCTTTTCAATGATTGCGAAAATGAACTCGGCCCGGTTGACATCCTGGTCAATAATCATACTTACTGTGCCCTCGATACTTTCGATCCCGCAAAGGAGACCACTGAAGGATTCGGTATTCACACGATAACAGCCGATGACATCGATGTGAACTGTGCTATCAATACGCGTTCTTATGCACTCATGATGTCCGAATATACACGGCGGTTTCTTGAACGGAAAGCCCAAACGGGGTGTATTATAAACCTGAGTACCGACGCCGCCCATGCCCATGAGGCCAATGTCAGCTATGCGGCAAGCAAGCATGCAATAGAGTCATACAGCCGTTCAGCAGCTATTGAATTAGGCAGATACGGAATCACCGTCAATATAGTTGCCCCCGGTCCGATACAGACAGGTTATCTGACTCCTGAAGAAGAAACTCATATTGCGGCCAACACACCGTTACGCCGTATCGGTAAACCCGAGGATGTTGCCGATGTGATTGTTTTTCTTGCATCTGAACAAGCTCGCTGGTTGAACGGGCAACTCATCTATGTCGGTGGTGGGTGGAGGGTGCATCAATAGCGAAGTTCCGGTTTTTCAATCTTCAAATATAGTTTTCAGACATGGCAACAGTATTACCCTACAAAGGCGTATGGCCTGATATTCATGAATCGGTATTTGTAGCAGAGGGAGGTCGCATTATCGGTGATGTAACCATAGGCGCACAATCAAGCGTTTGGTTCAACACGGTTATTCGCGGAGATGTCTGTCCGATACGGATAGGCGAAAAAACAAGCGTTCAGGACAACGCTACGCTTCACGTCACGCATGACACCGGGCCGCTCAACATCGGAAGCTATGTTACGATAGGGCACGGGGCTGTGCTGCATGCCTGTACAGTGGAGGAGTACGTGCTTGTCGGTATGGGGGCGGTGCTTCTCGATGACTGCGTGATCGAGCCGTACTCGATTGTGGCTGCGGGTTCCCTCGTCAGGCAGGGGTTTACCGTTCCCTCCGGGATGCTGGTTGCCGGTGTTCCCGCAAAAGTCATGCGGCCGATTACAGACGGCGAGCGCCGGACAATTGGCGAGTCGCCTGAGAACTATGTCCGTTACGTTCAGAACTACCGCGACGGAGGGTATGAAGGCTCAGCAGGGGCTACAGGTCTATAACCAAAAGTTTCATGTTTTAGGGTATCGATAATCATGATTTCAATCAGGGTGCCGGTCTGTCTTGCTTGAATATTTCGGCATTTGTTGAGAAATTAGAAAGATAAGGGGCAAAAAAGGGGTTTTATGTAGCGGGAGCAAACGTATGGGAACAATACGATATGCGAAGGGTCCTGTGGTTTATCTCTATGATACGGGTAATCTGAGGACCAGGAAGAAACAGCTTCTCTGGGGTGACTGGCTGCGGATCGGTGACAATATCAACAATGACTGGGATGAGGTGAAGTGGGGCAAGGATACCTTCGCCATCAGGAAAGAGGATTATCAGGAGGAACGTGTACTCGAAATGATCTTCCTCGACGTGGGCCAGGGTGACGGCTGTATCGTTACTACTCCCCAGCTTGGCTCCAGGGAGAAGATCATGATCATCGATGCCGGTGTTGGTGACAACATGAAAGGCTATCTGGAATATCGTTTTCGGGATTTCAAGAAACAGTTCACCTTTCATGCTGCTGTCGCTACCCATCCTGATAGTGACCACTATCGTGGTTTCCAGAAGATTTTCGAGAATCCACGGATATCGTTCGAACATGTCTATCATAATGGCCTGATGGAGCGGACTGGCGATGATCTGCTGGGGCCGGTGACAGACGGTTTTCTAACGGACATTCGCGCCAGCAAGACTGCGGCCCGAAAGCTCTATTCGAACGCGGCGGTGCGCGGCGAAAAATGGTATCCGGAACTGATCTGGACTGCGCTCAACAGCGACAGGTTCGGCAATGTCTCGATGCTTTCCACAGAGCATGGGCAGAAGGAGGGCGGGCATACCTGGATGCCGGGTTTCGCACCCTCGAACAACGAGGACTTCACGATCGAGGTTCTGGGCCCGGTAATCGAGAGAGCGCCGGACGGCAGGAAGGGTCTCCGGACCTTTGCAAGTTCGATGACGGCGAAGGCGATGAATGAGGGCAAAACCAAGAACGGGCACTCGGTTTTGTTGCGGCTTCAGTATCACGATTTTTCCATTCTGTTCGGCGGTGACCTCAACACGCCTGCCGAGCATTTCCTGATACGTCATTACGGCAATGAAGGTGAAGCACCTACCACCATGGCCGAGTCGGCGAAAATGATTGAAAAAGCAAGGTCGAGGTTCGCAGTTGACATGATGAAATGCTGCCATCACGGGTCGTCCGACGTGACTGACGAATTTCTGGAGGTGACAAGGCCTGCGGCTTACGTAGTTTCGTCCGGGGACGAAGAGAGCCACGTGCACCCTCGCCCCGATCTCCTCGGTCTGCTTGGTAAAAAAGGCCGCGGAAAAAGGCCGCTGGTGCTCTGTACCGAGATCTTACGTTCGACCCGCGAGAAAGAGGATGTCAAGCTTCGCGGCAAACTCGACAAGCTTGTTGCCAAAATCGACAAGGAAGCCGACGCCCAGAAGAAAAAAGAGCTTGAGGAAGATCGGGCTAAAATCCTTGACGAGGTATTCAAGCGCAACGTAGGTGTTTATGGAGCGATCAATCTGCGGACTGACGGGCAGACCGCTGTCATTGCGTTTCGGAGTGAGAAGGCAAAAGGCGTGAACAGATGGTTTTACTATGAGTTGAAGAAGGATGCAAAAGGCGTGTTCCAGGTTCAGGACAAAGACGGGCATTAAGATGAATGTGGTTTCCCTTCATTCGGCCTTCAAGTGATGCAAGTTCCGAGGGTAACCTCCCCGATCAGCCTCAAATACCATGGTAAAGTGTGTTGATTTTACTAAATTGCGCCACAAACATTTAAAAGGCATTTCGAAAAAACTGTTACTCCCGGCTCATCGGGGGACTCCGGGTTTCTCAAGCCTATCCCGGCATTGTCGGGACTCCGGTCGTCTTGCTCTTGAGCCGCCCACGACATTTTTCGGAGCAGCTTCGGGGAAATGATCAAACAGGCAAATAATGAAAAGTGATGTTGTTGTAGTTGGAGGGGGAATCAGTGGGCTCAGTCTCGCGTATTACTGCTCGCAGGCCGGATTCAAAACCACTTTGCTGGAAAAAAACGACAGTCCGGGCGGGTCGTTCAACTCGCCTCGTTATACAGGCAATGACACACAATTCTGGCTTGAGATGGGAGCACATACCTGTTATAATTCATATCAGAATCTGCTGGACATTGTTGATGCCTGTCATCTCACTGATTCCATTATTCCCAGGGAGAAAGTTCCTTTCACGTTACTGGTCGACAAGCAGCTTAAATCGGTTTTTTCGGCTCTCAATATTTTCGAGGCTCTCAAATCCATTCCGAATATCTTTTCTCTGAAGAAAGAGGGCTTGAGCGTTCGTGAGTATTACTCCAAAATCGTCGGAGTCAACAATTACAACAACACCCTCAGTCATTTCTTCAATGCGGTTCCTTCACAGCCGACAGGTGATTTTCCCGCCGACATGATGTTCAAATCACGGCCAAAACGAAAAGAGGTACTCAAAAACTATACTTTTAAGGATGGTCTGCAATCTATTGCAAGGGCGATTGCCAGAAGCAAAGGGATCAATGTTTTTACCAGTCAGGAAGTCACGGGTATCGAGGTGCTTGACGGTCGTTACGCGATCACGACACAAGCGGGAGTGACTCATTCAGCCGCAACACTTGCTCTTGCAACTCCTTCGACAATTTCCTCTCGGTTGCTTCAGACGATCGAGGCAGATATTGCCGGGCACCTTGGAACTCTCAAGGCTGCATCGGTCGATTCCGTCGGTGTTGTTGTCAGGAAAAATGATATTTCGCTTAAACCTGTTGCCGCCATTATTTCGCCGAATGATATTTTCTTTTCGGCTGTTTCCCGCGATACAGTTCCTGATGATAATTACCGGGGCTTCGCGTTCCATTTCAAGCCGGGAGAAACCGACGAGACAAAAATGCAGCGAATCACCAATGTTCTCGGTATCGCAGAAGATAAAATCGTTCATAAATACGAGGTCACGAACACGGTTCCCTCATTGCGTGTCGGTCACCGCCAATGGCTGGAAAGGATGGACGGTATGCTTGGAGGGAAAAACCTGCTCCTCACCGGCAACTATTTTGGAGGCATGGCTATCGAGGACTGCGTGTCCCGTTCCCTCAGTGAGAGCGAGCGGTTGAAGAAGCTGAAATGAAGTCGGTGTACCTTTGACAGGTTGCCTCGCATTCTAACAGTGATCCGGTTGCCGCAGGGTTTCCCGGAAAAGCGGCACGATAGTATAATTAATTATATTTGTATAGCTTATTTCTGGTATCGATTGTTTCCAGGTTTCTGGTTTTACAGGAGGACTGGCGATGGTTGATCGTGTAAGGTTTTATTAATGAAAAGAAAAATGAGGAGGATTTCATGCCAGAAGCGAAAGAGGGCGATACCGTAAAAGTTCATTATACCGGTAAACTGGGTGATGGAACTGTTTTTGATACATCAGCGGATCGCGAGCCGCTTGAGTTTACAGTTGGAGCGGGATCGGTAATTCCCGGCTTTGAACTGGCTGTTATCGGGCTTCAGCCGGGAGAGTCCAGAGAGACGACCATTGATGCCGACAATGCATATGGTCAGCGAAACGGGGATCTGGTAACCGAGGTCAAACGTGAACAGCTTCCGCAGGATCTTCAGGTCAGCGTCGGTCAGCAGCTTCAGGTCGGCATGGCGAACGGTCAAAACGCTATTGTCCTTGTTACCGATGTTTCAGATGCTTCGATAACAATCGATGCCAATCATCCGTTAGCAGGCCAGGACCTGACCTTTTCGATCGAGCTTGTTGAAATTCTTTGAAGCAAGGAATACACCTTTTTCTCCGGTTGTTTCCGGTGAAAAAGGTGATCAGTGAACCGAACATGAGATACACGGATCATAGCTCCTGACAACCATTTCGCAAAGCTGCTGTATCTCTTTGTCGGTTTTCCCCTCTTCCAGAGCCTGGAGCGTAAGGGCTTTCAGGTCAATGTGTATGTTTGCGTTGTTCTGGGTAGTCGGTATAATGCAGTCGCCTCTGACAACCTTGCCTCTTTCATCGACTTCCATATGATGGTAAAGAATACCTCTCGGTGCTTCCACTGCCCCGGTTGCTTTCCCTGCTTTGGGTTTCCATGCTGTTTTCAGTTCCTCGAGCGGATCATCGAGCAGTATGTCGATCATGGATATGGCGTCATGCACGATATGGTAACATTCGACCAGCTGTGCAATGTTGTTCATGAACGGGTTGTGGTTGACCGGTTCAAGGCCGAAGACAGCGGCAATTTCCCTCGCTTTCGGATGCAGGAATGCATGGTTGTTGTTGAACCGGGCAAGTGCTCCGGCGGCAAAGGATTCCCTGCTTAGCTTTGTGAATTTGCTTGTTGTGAATTCTTCCTGATACTCATTGGTCATTGTGAGGTAGTCGTTCTCGTCTTTTCTGATGCCGTCGGTGGACAGCAAATTCCCACCGATAAAAGGGTATGTACTTCCATTGTACAATGAGACAAACTCGGTTTCCCTCTGAAAATCCGGTATGGAAAGGGTTTTGCAAAATTCCAGGGTTTTGTCGAGGTCAGGAAGAACGCTCTCGAGTTGTTTCCCGAGTGCAGCAAGCCCCTTTTTGTCGGGAGCTTTGCTGACTCCGCCGAGAACAAGGCTGACCGGATGGGTGAAGCGGCCTGTGGTCAGGGCGCTGATTGCATTTCCTGCTTCTTTCAGCCGTAATCCCGACTGGACTATATCGGGGTGTGATGTAATGAGCGGTAACACATTGGGTGTATTGACGAAATCCGGTATGGCAAGAAAGAACAGGTGTAGCGCGTGGCTTTGCAGGGTTTCTCCGTGCATGGCCAGCAGGCGCAGTTTCTCTGCCGGTGGCGGAGGCACAATGTCCATGGCACGTTCCAGAGATCTTATACTGGCGAGTGAATGACTGATCGAACAGATCCCGCAGATCCTCGAGGTGAGGAAAGGAACCCTTTCTGCACTCATTTCCTTGACCATCATTTCGAAAAATCTCGGGGTTTCGACGACAGCCCAGGTCGCCTCGGTCAGTTTTCCTTCCCTTATTCTTATGTGGATATTGCCGTGCCCTTCAACCCGTGTCAGGTGGTGGACATCGATATTGCAATCAACTTTTGTTGTCATGCCGAAATTCCTCGAAACAGTTATAAAATCCAAGCTTTTCATCAAGGTCGTCAAGGCTCAATTTCTTGTCGGTTACCAGCTGCATGAACGACGGAAAGTTGATATCCTCGGCAGGCCCTCGACAGCCCAAACAAGCTGTTTTACCGGTGGTACAGACTGCATCGCAGCCCGCTCTGGTTATCGGGCCGAGACAGATTTCGCCAAGGTCGAACAAGCATGTGTTAAGCTGCTGTTTGCACTCCACACAGACGGGATATTTCGGGAGGCTGATCAT
>JAKSCY010000539.1 GCA_022360355.1 Chlorobiales bacterium | reverse complement strand
GGAGATAGGGGTAAACAGCGGGTTGCAATGGTTCGCTGGATCTGACTCCCGTTCCGCCAACGCGCGTCGGTTCTATGTTTATCCGGTCAGAGAGGCATAAACCACCAATACCAGTTGGGCCGAGGAGCCCTTTGTGACCGGTAAATGCGACGGCATCGATTTTCATTTCAGCCATATTTATCGGAATCACTCCGGCAGTCTGTGCGGAGTCAATGGCAAAACAAATATCCCGTTCCCGACAGATCCTGCCGATATCGGAAGCAGGCTGAATCGTGCCGATGACATTTGATCCATGGTTCACTAAAACAAGTCTGGTATTTGTTTTGATGTGAGATTTAATGCGTTCGGGGTCAACAAAACCTGATTCTTCGAATGGGACATAGCTCACGTCAACGTTATGTTTTTTTCGGAGATGGTTAAGCGGTCTGATCACAGAATTATGTTCAAGAGTGGTTGTAATCACGTGATCACCTGCTTCAAGCAATCCGTTGAGAAGGATATTCAAAGCGTCGGTGCAATTGTTGCAGAAAATCAGTCGATTCGGGTCATCGCCACCAAACAATCTGGTCAGTTTCCTGCGAGTTTCGTCGACGAATTGTCCAGCGTATTTGGCAAGGTCATGCCCGGAACGTCCTGCGTTCACGCCATATGATCGATAGAATTCGATCATTTGCTCCAGTACTTCAGAGGGTTTGGGAAATACCGTTGCGGCGTTATCCAGGTAGATTGTGTTACTGAAATCTTCTGTGAACGGTGCCTGACTCATATCAAATCGTATCGTTCGTAATTGCGTTTGTCACTTTTCACGTTCCAGAAAGTACGTGGCTTCTGATGGATTCTTTTCGTCATTTATCATCATTGAACATACAACATATCCGTTGTCAAAATAATAGATAAATGCCTCTTTGGAGAGAGCACGCCATTGTTTGAGTGCACTTTCCCCCAATTTACGCAGGAGAACCTCAGCTCCCGGGATTGTGATTTGCACAAATGGTTTATCCGTGTTCAGTGACAACCGGGGAGGTTCGTTCAGGATAGTATTATCTCTATAAATCAATGCAGGCACATACGTATCTCTGTCTTCATCAAAGGCTGGATTTGTTTCATTGTGGTGCAGATCCCATTTAACGAGCAGGCAGTCCGGCTCAAGGATATGTCTGCTTATCATGGTTGCCCGTTCGTAGAAGTTGTGTAAATACGTATTACAGGAGGTCCCCTCTAACCTGAGACTTCGGAATGAAGAAGATATATGTAAATGATCAACCGTCCAATAAAGCTTGTTGAGTCCCTTTTTCAAGGCGATTTCTTTTTGCTTCAGTTTCAAGGTTTTTTCCAAACCCTTTCCACGCAGGGCAGGATCGATCACCAATCGAAATGACCAGCCAACTACCTCATCCTGATATCGACCGGGAAAATGTGATATGAATCCCCGTAAAGAATAGCTCTCATCGAATAGTCCCAGAGTCGCCCCGCCCTTATCCACGACCGCAGCAAAATTCCTTGCAGGAAGGATATATTTTGGTTCTATTT
>JAKSCY010000113.1 GCA_022360355.1 Chlorobiales bacterium | reverse complement strand
ATCGGTGATCATCCGACCACCGACCCTTTGCGAAGCTTCAAGCACTATAACATCATGTCCATGCTTATTTAGCTCGTAAGCTGAAACAAGCCCAGCAATCCCTGCACCTACGACAATGACTTTGCTAGCACTCATCATCTTTCCTTTAGGGGCATAACATTAATTATTATCTGTACTACAGAATGTGATTCAATCCAATAGAATAGATGCGTATAAATATTGTTAATCTGCCTGATAAACGCATAACTTTCTCACCGATTATCGCTCTTCAACATCCCTTCACAATTTCGCCATCCCAGCAGATAATTACAAGCATATTTGCTACTTAGCTCCCTGTTTGGTATTGACCCTCGACACCACACTCTGCTCCCTCTGTCTCTTCGCACTTTTGGACATTTTTTAGAAGAACGGATTGTGCCGTGTCCTTATTATTCCTTACTTGGATGACAAACAAGGGGCAGGTAACGATACCGAAAAAGGTTCGTCAAAGAGGGGACGTTCACAACTATCTATACAAATAAGCAACCATCTACCGCACCGTTTAAAACTTTTGTCTCCCATTCATGGGATCTTTTGCTGTAAAAGCATTATTCAATTTCACTTCCTACCGTTCTTGCCCCGCTCACGAAGCCGGGCACAAGTCATGCGTTCACTCAAACCACCTTCCTCAACGAACACCTCTTCAAACTGCTTGAGCTGACGGATCTCGGTCTTTTTAGAGGTTCCGTCTAATAACCCTCGATGATGTTCTGTTTACCCGACCGTACCGCCGGCACCATCTTCTGGTCACAGGTCCGGTTCCCCTGTTCCTGCATCAACGATTGATCCTGTTTCCAGCACCTTGGAAATCATCATCGTACAGCGTCTCTCCCTGTAAAACCAACCGCGTCCACTTCCATTGCAACGAATGTACGCTCCTGCAACAACTTTGCCGGATACGCTCACCATGGTTACCCACAGAATCATCCCCCTCCTCATATCACAGCCGACAAACCAAGTATGTGCTTTTAATTCAACGCATTAAAAGCTATCAGAATATTTCTGGCACAGTAGTTGCCCTACCTACCATAGAAGTAAAACAATGATTTCACAAAAGCAGTCGATCAACTACCGGGCTTGTGCGGGACGGAACAAACACAAGAAAAGTAACAGGAGTACAAAATGAAACAGTTAACTATTATCATGCTTCTTGCCGCAATGTTTATGCAAGCTGCACCTGCTTATGCGGGATGGTATAGGGATGCAAATTCATGGGTCGAAAACAATTCTCCGATGGATAAAAACCTGCATGTCGGTATAGGACTTGGCATCTCACATATTCTCAAAAAGAACGGTGCAAGTACTGCATTCTCTGTTGCTATTCCAACAACAATCGGTTTTGTAAAAGAGAGCACTGACAAGAATTTCAGCACTGCAGATCTCTTTTCCTGGATTGCCGGCGGTATTATAGGCGCTGTACTTGATAATACGGCTATTCAATTAGCTCCAAGCCAGGACAGTCCCGGGGTAAATCTTCAGTTCTATCTGAATTAGGCGTGCAACCATCCCACGATCCTTTTAGGTTCCGGGAAGCGTGGGATGCAGCCTCGTCTGAACCGGGACAGATGAAACCAGGTTACCATTACCGTTTGTAATCCTGGACGCATTCTGTATGCCTCACCGGAATTATTGAGACCCTGTGTTCTCCAATCTGAGACTGTGAACTGCTGGTTCACACTATGAGTGGCAGCGAGCGTTTTTTAAACAGTTGTATTATTCTTCATACACATGGGGCTTTCCTGATCAAACAGGACACTACACCACTGCATAACGCTCAAGTTACGGACCTCGCACATCTAAAACCTCAACGCGCAGCCCAGATGGTAGGATGCCGGGGCGCTGGTGTCCCGTTCGTCGTTGCCGCTGCTGTAGGTATCGCGATCGTCGTACCAGGTCTTCGCATATCGTGCAGTAAGTTCGAAATTCTTCAGCAGGTCATAGGAAAGAAGTGCGAAAAACGCACGTCCTTCGCCATAATAGGATTTCAAAGTAAAGACAAGCGGCAGGTCATCTTCGTAAACGTAAATCGCCGAGTCATAATCATCGGTATCAAACTGCGTATACCTTGCCTTGAAGGCGACAGGCCCTTTTTTCAGAACAGCCTGCTGGTAGAAAAGCCATCCGTTAGAACGCTCATCACCGTCCGGATACTCTCCCTCCACAAACTTGATCTCTCCCCTCGTCTTGAGTGTGAGCATCCGGGATACCTTGCCGATCAGGTCAAGACGCGCCCGGTTCGATGTAAATGGAACCGGCATGTAGTATTCGAGCCCTGATCCGTCAAACAGCTTTTTAGCCTCTTCCTTGTACTGGTTCTGGAAAAGCAGCTCCGCCGTCAGTAAAGGCGATTGTTTCCAGGTAAGAAAAATTTTCGACTCGTCACCTGTCGAAGGCAGCCTGTAACGGCTGCTGAGTTCAGGGAACCTGAAGATATCGTAGTAAGCTCCCACATGCAGGTTCTTCAGAATATCGGCTTCAAGACCGATATAGTACCCTTCCTCGTTCGCCGCGTCATCGGCTCGTTCGGCAAACGCACCGGCAAAAGGGGAGAAAAAAATATTGTGATAGTCTCTTACTACCATGACGGTCCGAATATCCGGCGTCAGCGGAAACCCCACACCGCCGATCCACGAGACATTGTGCTCTTTTCCTGTCAATGCCGCTTCGGCAAACACGTTAACCTTTCCTATCAAGAGATCCGCTTCTACGCTTCCCATATCATGCCATCCCGGTTCGCCGCCGGTATCTTCAAGCGGAACGGAGTAGTCATACCGTGCCCATGTTCCGCCAACCGTACCGCTGGCCATGCCTGAACCAAACGTGTACAGGAGATTCACTCCGGCAACCTTTTCCGTCACGTTATCCTTGTGTTCAATTTCGCTGTCGGTACGATGATAGCCCGAGGTACGGATTGTCGTCACCACTCCATCCTTGACAGATGCATCAACCTTGTTGCTGGAATAAAAGGCAGTGAACGTGAACGGCTCCAGATTGAACGCTGCCGCTGCCCCCTGCATAAACCCGTTTTCTGCGCTTGAAGCGTAAGCTTTCAGCCGGCGCCCTGCAAGTTTTACGCCGAGCGGATCGACACCTTTTGAAAAATACCTGCTCTGGCCGAACAACAGCCCCTGACCGAGGTTGACCGCGTAGTTGCCGATAATGAATCGTTCAACAGATCCGGAGCCGTCATATGCCATACTGAACGAGGTGAAATCATCGATTTCAGGTTCTCCTATATCATTTTCCATAACACCACTAAAGGAGATCCCGCCATACCCTATGGACAACCGGTTGTACAGTTTGTAATTATCGCCCCGGTACTTCCCGGAAAGAATTCCTTTTCTTTCAGGAATTTCACTGAAGTACCTGCCGTACCAGCTGCCGCTTATCCTGGCTTTTTTTTCCGGCTTTTTCAGCATCAGAGGCTCGAAGGAAAGAAAAGGAGTAACCCTTCTTGCGGTTTCAGCGCCGATAATTGTTTCAAGCTGCTCCGCCGACCTCAACTGCCCTTCTGCTTCCCGAAATGCGATGATGCTCCGGGCATCGTCGGCTGAAAGAAACGGTATCAGAAGAAGGTCTTCCTCGGTTGCCGTATTGACGGGGATTTTTCGCTGTTTCAGCTGTTCGAGCTCCAGGAGTAGCTGCTCGATATCACCCGGCATGTCGCTTTGATCAAACAGTGCCTGAATGTCATCGTCAGCATTGACAGGACAGGCAGAAAGGAAGGAAACATAACAAAGGATCAGAAAAAAAAGCGCGGCAACATTCAGTTGCCGCAAAAAAGATGGGATCAAACTCATAACCGGAGAAATTTTGTACGTTAGCAGTCATGCGCTCAGGGCGGGGCGCCCGCCTGTCTGAGCTGTTCGACCTCACCGGCGGTCAGATAACGCCACTCGCCTCTGCGAAGCCGGCCAGCCCGCAGCCCTGCATAGGCAGTTCTGTCAAGCTTTTTCACTTCATAGCCCAGTGAACGGAACATTCGTCTCACCTGATGGTTCTTGCCCTCATGCAGGGTCAGGAGCACCTGCAAACCTCCCTGCAGAATTTTCGCCGTGCACGGGCTTGTCTTTTCACCCGTATCTTTCAGCCGCATCCCGCCGGTCAGCAAAGAGAGTTGTCTTGCCGAAAAAGGCGTATCCAGCTCTGCCAGATATTCCTTATCCACTCCGGATGAAGGGTGCATCAACCGGTGTGCCAGCTTCCCGTCATTTGTGAGGAGAAGCAGCCCGGTGGTTTTCCGGTCAAGACGACCGACCGGAAACACACGTTCCCTGACATCAACCAGATCAAAAACCGTGTCACGGCTTCTCTCATCACGGTTTGTCGTGATGTAATTCCTGGGCTTGTTCAGCAAAATATACACTTTTTTTTCTTCAGGCAAAGCAAGCATTGTACCGCCGACGACAACCTCATCAACTCCGGGACGTATGGTAATTCCGGGCGTGGTTTCAACACGTCCGTTGACCATTACCTGTCCGCTTTCAACCAGCCTGTCGGCGGCACGCCTCGATGCCACACCGCAAAGTGCAAGGTATTTGTTGATTCTTATCGCAGTGCAGGTATCCGTCGGAGGAGTGCTCCCGTTATTGTTTTTCATAACCTTCGTTGCTCTCTGATGAAGCAAGATAATCCCGGATCTCCTCATCCTGAACAAGCTCTCTGATCTCTCTGAGCCTGGGAAGATCCTTGAGGGACTGAAGATTGAAAAAATCCAGAAACTCTTTCGTTGTTCCGTAAAGGAGAGGTTTACCGGGAGTATCGGCT
>JAKSCY010000339.1 GCA_022360355.1 Chlorobiales bacterium | reverse complement strand
TTCGGGCTTTTCGGTCTGGCCCTGTTCTGCATCTTTTTCGGGTTCGGGACCTCCATTCTGGCCGGTTCCCTGACCCTGGGATTCCTTATCCTGCCCACGGTCATCGGCGCCTCGGAGGAGGCCCTGCGCCAGGTTCCGGCCACATTCCGGGAGGCTTCCCTGGGGCTGGGGGCCACCCAGTGGCAGACCATCCGCAAGGTGGTCCTGCCGGCCGCCCTGCCGGGTATCCTGACCGGCTCCATCCTGGGATTGGGCCGGGCCGCGGGTGAGACGGCGCCCATAATGTTCACCGCGGCCACCTTCTACACCCTCCATCTGCCCCAATCGGTCCTCGATGAGGTCATGGCCCTGCCCTACCATATCTATGTCCTGGCCACGGCCGGAACCCATATCGACCAGACCCGACCTCTTCAGTACGGAACCGTGCTGGTCCTCATTGCCTTGGTCCTGGGAATGAACATGGGGGCCATCTTCATCCGGACCAGGCTTAGAAAGAAAAAGAGATGGTAGAAGAAACCCCGCCTATCGTCGTTGTTGAGGACCTGGATTTTTACTACAGCGACTTCCACGCCCTTAAAAAAATCAACATGTCCTTCAAGCCCAACCAGGTGACCGCCCTGATCGGACCCTCGGGCTGCGGCAAATCCACTTTCTTAAGGTTACTCAACCGGATGAACGACCTGATCCCGGGGACCAAGGTCCGGGGCAGGCTTCTCTTCGAGGGGATCAACCTCTACGACCCGACCATCGATCCGGTGGAGATCAGAAGGCGGGTGGGGATGGTCTTCCAGAAGCCCAACCCCTTCCCCAAGTCGATCTACAACAACGTCTCCTACGGCCCCAGGCTCTACGGGCTCAAGGACTCCAAGCAGCTCGACGAGCTGGTCTACAAGGCCCTCAACCAGGCCGCCCTGTGGGACGAGGTCAAGGATATTCTTCAGCGCTCGGCCATGGACCTTTCCGGCGGGCAGCAGCAGAGGTTGTGCATCGCCCGGGCCCTGGCCATGGAGCCCGACGTCCTCCTCATGGACGAGCCGACCTCGGCCCTGGACCCCATCGCCACCTCCAGGATCGAGGAGCTGGTTAAGGACCTTAAAAAGGACTATACTGTCATAATTGTTACCCATAACATGCAGCAGGCGGCCAGGGTCTCCGACGAGACGGCTTTCTTTTACATGGGAGAGCTGATAGAGATGGGGGCCACCGAAACCATCTTCACCAAGCCCAAGGTGGAGCAGACCGAGCATTATATCACCGGCCGCTTTGGCTAGCCCGAATATTTCATGAAGGTCGCCAAGCGAAAAGAAAATAAAGAGTAAATTAAAATGGTTACGCTACCTTTGGAGTGAATTTGAGCGGTGACAGTTTGTACCCTGGTCCTTGGGAGGAGAATTTGGCTGTCTTCACCCCCCTGGGAGAAGAAGAACGAGCCGATTTGGCTGCATCTGCGGCGTTGCG
>JAKSCY010000066.1 GCA_022360355.1 Chlorobiales bacterium | reverse complement strand
GTTGGCGTAAAGGTACTTGCAGATGATTTCGTAATGTACCACCTTGATACCGCTGCTGGTCGAGCCCGCGCACGCGCCGATGAAGCAGGCGATCATGATGAGCATCAGTGCGGCCTGAGGCCAGAGTTCGTAGTTTGCAGTGGTAAACCCGGTTGTCGTGAGTATCGAAACAACCTGGAATGCTGCATACCTCATGGAATCAGTGGGGCCGTTATAGCTTCCGGAAAACCAGAGTACCACTGTCGCGAGCACGCTGATGCATACGACAAAACCTATATACCAGCGTATTTCCGTGTTGTTGCGTACAGGTTCCCAGTCCTTTTTCAGGATATGGTAATGCATCATGAATGCCATGCCTCCGAGAAACATGAAGATGATGGTTATCCAGTCGATCCAGGCACTGTCGTAGTAGCCGATGCTGGCGTTCTTTGTCGAGAAGCCGGCGGTGGCGACTGTGCCGAAAGCGTGGCAGAGGGAGTCGAAAACAGTCATGCCGCCTATCCAGAGCAGGAGTGACTGGATGAGAATCAGAGAAAGGTAGATTCCCCAGAGCCACACGGCAGTCTGCTTGACGCGGGGAAGAAATTTTTCACCGGTGATCACTTGGCCGGGATCGGCTTCCGCTTTGTAGAGCTGCATTCCTCCGATACCAAGGAGGGGAAGAATGATGATGGTAACCATGATGAAGCCCATGCCTCCGATGAGGTGGGTTGTACTTCGCCAGAAAAGCAGGCCGTGGGGGACGGATTCAATGTCATCGAGAATGGTTGCGCCGGTGGTTGTGTAACCGGACATCATTTCAAAAAAAGCGTCAGTAAATGACGGGATGGTCCCGTGTATGACAAAGGGCAGTGCTGAAACAGATGACACGAGAATCCAGCCGAACGTGACGATAAAAAAGCCGTCCTTCAACGTCAGGTCACGGTATTTCCTGAAACTCCACCAGAGGGGAAATCCTATGGCTATCGAGACGCCCATTGCAATAAGCAGGGGTAAAGCGTCTCCGTCGTTGTAGATCAAGGCGCAGGTGAGGGGCAGAAGCATGGTGCTGCCGATAAAGATGAGAAGAGCGCCCAGAACGTGAGATATAGCGGGAAAATTCATGAAGCGAAAGCAGGTTTCTTTGTGGAGTTACTTGAAAAGCTCTCGTGCGTCCTTGAGACTCTTTGTCGCCGAAACCACCACTGCAAGGTCGTTGGGTTCGATAACGGTGTTCTCATCCGTTAATTTGCATAGTCCGTCCCGTACAACCCCGGCAATGAGAATCTGTTTTTCCTGCAACATGGCCCGCATCTTTTTTAAAGGTTTTTTTGTGATCAGAGACCGGGGCGCTGCCGCAAACTCGATGACTTCTGCGTCGACACCGTGAAGATGGGCAAGCGAGAACAGCTCTCCCATTCTGATAAACTTCATGATTTCGTCGGCGGCTGAAATTTTTTTGTTCAGAGCGACATCAAGGCCGATCGTGGATGCCAGAACCAGATAGTCTTCTTTTTTTACCAGAGCGATGGTTTTTCCTAC
>JAKSCY010000720.1 GCA_022360355.1 Chlorobiales bacterium | reverse complement strand
GGATAGCTTAAGAGTGGAGATGGCGGGAATCGAACCCGCGTCCAGAACATTGCTTGAAACAGCCACCACACTCATCTTCGGTGGTTGAGGTTTCGTGCGCCGCGACTCCGCCGACAGAGTTCGGAACACTATCCCGGAAAACTATTCATCCGCCCCTCCGGGAAAAAACGAATGAAGCTTGCTTGCGCGAGCTGAAGCTCAAGCGCGGGTTATGCCGTTGGGCGGCTTCGGAGCAAGCGCCTCCCCCGCCGAACGATGGCTATCTGAATTAACTTTTGCTAATTAGGCAGCCATTGCATACGAATGATCGTCTGCATCTAATGATTGCATAGACTTCTTTAACGAGTCCATCCATGCTGAAACTCGGAGTGCAACTGGATCGCACACCTGTCCTGTCAAAAGCCTGTCATCCCCAAAACCAAAGAACAATGTTTGAAAAACATGAGGCATATATATAATTTTACAACCATAGGAACAACTCAAATACTCATAACAACGTTCCATGTTCAAAAAAAACCTGAAAGCAACCAAAGTAGTTCTCTGGGGACTTGTCTCTTATGTAGTGCTTGTTACCCTCCTGGCCATCTTTGGGTGATAAACCATCAGTTCATACCGGGAAGTTCGGAGGAGTTTGCAGCGAAAAAATACTCCCCTCCTTTTGAGCGTACTGTTCTGGCCCACATACGCTCATATTCAACGCTGAAAACGATCTTTTGTGAGGCTTCAGCCGTGTACCACGAACCTTCCTCGAACTCCGCTTCGAGCTGGCCGGAGTCCCAGCCTGCATACCCAAGATAAAAACGAACCTCCGACGGAGACACCACCCCTGAAGTCATGAGATAACTGAGCTGTTCCTGTTCACCGCCCCAGAACACACCGGGCAAAATCTCATGGGCGCCATCAATCACATCTCCTCTGCTGTGCAGATAGTGGATCGTGTCAACCTGAACCGGTCCCCCCATGTGAAGGGGAACGTCAATATCATCAAAGCCCGCAATAGCCTCGCTTACCTTTATCTCCATGGGACGGTTTAAAATAAAGCCCAGCGACCCTTGTTCATTATGCTCACACATCAGCAAAACAGTGCGCTTGAAGTTTGATTCAAGCATCACTGCCGACGCCATGATAAGTCCCCCTGTTGTAAGTTCTTCAAATTCGTTTACCATGATTCACCCGGTATTTTCAATATATTCAAGCAGTTCCGCCGCGTGTTCCGCAGGCTTCACTTTCGACCAGACATGCTCTATGGTTCCATCTTCCGCTATGAGATAGGTAATCCTGTTCGTCCCCATATACTCCCGTCCCATAAATTTCTTCAGCCCCCAAACACCGTAATCCTGCACTATTTTTTTCTCTTCATCGACAACAAGCCTGAAAGGAAGCGCATACTTCTCGACAAATTTTTTATGACGCTTTTCACTGTCAATGCTGACCCCAAGAACCTCAACTCCTATTTTCTTAAACTTAGGGAAATTGTCTCTAAATGCGCAAGCCTCTTTCGTACATCCAGAGGTATCGTCTTTGGGATAAAAATACAGAATAACTTTCTTGCCCCCATACTCCTTGAGCGTAACGGTTTTTCCGTTTTGGTCGGTTGATTCAAAAAGCGGGGCTTTCATGCCCGGTTCAAGTAATGACATAGTTATGATACTTTTATGAGCGCCTTCATGATTACCAATTTTTTTACTGCTTGATATGAATTAATTGTGCAAACAAAAAGTTTCTTTGCTTGAGTACAATAACGCCACGGGACAGGCAGTGAAGCTGAGCGCTTGCTCTGTACTGTGCCGGTTCCGCGATGCGATAACGACGAGTCATCATGAACATCTACAGCTATTGCCCGATATGCGGCACCCCCCTGGGAACGGCAGAAATAGAAAACCGAACAAGAAAAACATGTCCGTCATGCTCATGGATACATTACGAAAACCCTTTGCCTGTCGCTCTTGCCTACACAGTGAACCGCTCGGGCGAATTGCTCGTTGTCCGACGGGCCCACCATCCGGCATATAATGAATGGGCTCTGCCGGGAGGATTTCTGGAGTCGGGGGAAACACCGCAGGAGGGCTGTCTGCGGGAGCTGCGGGAAGAAACATCATTGCAGGGAAACATAGACCGGCTTATCGGAGCATATCACCGAGAATCGAAAATGTACGGTTCCCTGGTGGTTGTCGCCTATAAAGTCGTTGTTATGAACGATGCTCTGCAAATCAACCATGAGCTTTATGAAGCAGGTTTTTATCCGTTCGAGCGTATCCCTCAGATCAACATTCCTTTGCATCAGCAAGTCATTGAAGATGTCAGAAACCATGACCACCAGCATCCTTTGTGACCCACCCCGTGCCCCGGCACCCTTTCATTCAGCGGCTTTAAACCCGATGTATGTGTTATATTTCTCATAACTGCCAAGCCAGCAAAACCATCGCTAACATCACAAAAAAAGGAGACCTTGCATGACCAAAATTACAGACATTGAAGGAATCGGAAAGGCTTTCGGTGCAAAACTCGAAAATGCCGGAGTGCCAAACGATGCGGAGTTGCTGAAACAGGGG
>JAKSCY010000475.1 GCA_022360355.1 Chlorobiales bacterium | reverse complement strand
TATGCCTGTTGGAGTGACCACAAAACTGTTCAGGCCGACAATGGGAGGTATGCAGCTTGTTTTTATGCTGCTTGTGGGTTTTTTGCTTAACAGGATCGGGAAAAAAAGAGGCGCGTTTATAGGAAACCTGTTCGGTATGGCTGGATTTTCCATCATTATTTTTGCCGGTTTCATGTTGGATGAAACTATTCTGCGCATTGGTCTTGTGGTTGCCGGTATCGGGCTTGGTACAGCAAGTGTTTCGAACATCACCATGATGATGACCATGACCGCAGGAAGGAGCGGTGTCTACATCGGTCTCTGGGGTACAGCACAGAGCCTCGCAATGTTTATGGGACACTTCGGTGCGGGTATTATCCGTGATGTCGTCTATGCGTTTTCCGATAATTATATGTGGTCATATGCAGCGATTTTCGGACTTGAAATTGTTGCTTTTGGTGTTGCCAGTGTGCTTTTACCGTTTATATCCAAGGACGATTTTGAGGCAGAAAGCAAGGTGAAGATTGCGGAAGTTTTGGCCGCCTCGCGCGTCGATTAGATCATCTCTGTGCTCCTCACAATGACATCGGGGAGGAGCACAGACCTGCAATCATTTTTTCTGGTCACTCGTTACTTGTTTACTGAGCGAAGCTCATCCAACAAATCAACAGTTTTTATGAAACATGTTTTCGGACCCGTATCCTCCAAACGGCTCGGGCAGTCTCTCGGTGTCGATGTTCTGCCTCCGAAAAGCTGTACTTGGAACTGTGTTTACTGTCAGCTCGGGAAAACCGGAGAATATGTTACGGAACGCCGGGAGTTTTTCTCCCGTGAAGCGATTCTTGAAGAAATACAACAGGCGGTTGAAAGTACAGCGGCCATTGACTGGGTGACCTTTGTCGGATCCGGGGAAACAACGCTGTACAAAGGACTTGGCTGGCTGATACGGGAGACAAAAAAAATTACCGATATTCCTGTTGCGGTTATTACCAACGGTTCGCTGCTCTATCTTGAGGAAGTGCGTCATGAGTTGCTTGAAGCCGACGCAGTGCTTCCTTCACTGAATGCCGGGTCGGCAGAGCTCTTCGAGCGTATTGACCGGCCTGCTCCGGGTTTTACCTATGAACGTCATATCGAAGGACTTGTTGAATTCCGCAAGATATACTGCGGAAAACTCTGGGTTGAGGTCATGCTGATTGCCGGGGTGAACGATTCAGTAGAAGCACTTCAGGATATTGCTGCTGCTTTGGGAAAGATTCGGCCCGATACCGTGCATCTTGTGTTGCCTACCCGTCCGACAACCGAGT
>JAKSCY010000009.1 GCA_022360355.1 Chlorobiales bacterium | reverse complement strand
GATTCGGGTTGAAGAGGCCAAGCTGCAATCTCTCAAAAACAAGCTTCAGGATGTTCGCCTTGAAGAAAAAGAACAACACCTTGTTTCGCTTGAAAAAGAACTTGGCGATCATGAAAAAAACCTTGCCCGCATGGATGCCGAGCATGCTTCCCGGCGAAAAGATATCGAGCGGGCGGAAAAGGAAACCCAGGATGCAGGGGAACGCATAAAAAAAACAGCAGACGAACTCAATGAACTGCTCCCCGAGATCGCCATGCACAAAGAGCAGAATTCACACCTTCATAAAGCGCTTGAAGAAGCTCGGCTGCGACTCGAGAAAAATGAACAGATTCTTAACCGCCAGATCCAGGAAGTTCAGCTTCGGAACAACAGGTATAAAGACAGCCTGCTTGAACTTGAAAAGCTCAGACTTCAAATACAATCCTGCAGGCAAAACAGGACGTCGCTGACACAGGAAACAGAAAAAATGCAGAATGAAACGCAAAAAAGCGAAACCTCCCTTGCTGCAGTTTCAGAGACAATCAGACAGCATCAGGAAAAGCTGGAAACTTTGCTGGTCTCGTCAGGGTCCGAACAGCAGAAGCTGAATGAAATGGAAACACGCTACAATGAGTGCAAGATAAAAAACCAGGAAAGAAGAAACAGCCTGAGAGAGTTACGCCGAAAGCATGAGGTCGAACTCCAGATTCACGGCGAACTGCAGCGCAAGGCTGCAGAGTTTGAAAAATCCATTGACAACATTTTCACTTCCGTCGAAACACGCTACAACTGCAGTATCGACGACATAGAGGTAAACGTGCCGCCGGATTTCAATCGTAACGGCGCTCAGGAACGCCTGGGCGAAATCCGGAATAAAATTGAACGGTTCGGAGCAGTCAACGAGCTTGCCCTTGAAGAGTATAAAACCGAGAAAGAACGACTTGATTTTCTTACTGCACAGAAAGAGGACCTGCTCGGCGCCGAAGCACAGCTGAAAACAACGATTGAAGAAATCAACAAAACAGCACTGAAAAAGTTCGATGAAACGTTTACCGCCGTCAGGAACAACTTTGTGCGGATATTCAGAGAACTTTTTGAAGAAACAGACGAGGCGGACCTGCTTATCACCACGGAGAATGACCCCCTTGAAGCTCATATTGAGATAGTTGCAAGGCCTCGCGGTAAAAAACCCTTATCAATCGAACAATTGAGCGGAGGCGAGAAAGCACTGACTGCTCTGGCAATGCTCTTCGCGATTTATCTCGTCAAACCAAGTCCTTTCTGTATTCTGGATGAAGTGGATGCCCCCCTGGACGATGCAAATATAGACAGATTCATTAAGCTCCTGAAAAAATTTGAGAATAACACCCAATTTATTATTGTTACGCACAACAAAAAGACCATGACCTCTTCGCAGGCCCTTTACGGGGTAACCATGGAAGAAGAAGGGGTTTCAAAGCTGATCCCTGTTAAACTCGGGAGAACCCGATCCAAAGAGCTCTCTGCTGCCGATGCTTAAAAAACTGGTGCTGTTTGACATCGATGGAACGTTGCTGTTGACAAGCAATATTAACCGTCAGACATTGATTGACGCCCTGGTAGCTGTATACGGCACAGAAGGCAGTGCACGCAGTCACAGCTTTGCCGGCAAAATGGATAGTGTCATTATCTATGAAGTGCTCAAACAAGCAGGGCTGAATGACGACCATATCACTGAAAAGTTCACCACCGTCAAACAAACCTATATTGATCTTTTAAGGACACAGCTGCGCCCTGAAGACGTGATGCTCATGAAAGGCATTCCGGAACTTCTCCTGGCGCTTTCAGAAAAAAAAGACGTCGTTCTCGGCCTCCTTACCGGAAACTTTGAAGGCTCGGGACGCAACAAGCTTGAACTGCCTGCACTGAACCACTTTTTCCCGTTCGGTGCATTTGCCGATGATGCGTATCACAGAAACGAACTGCCTGCAATTGCCATTCAGCGGGCCTACGCCATGACGGGGAAAAAGTTCAAGGCCGAGGAAGTTGTGATTATCGGTGATACCGAACATGACATTAACTGTGCCAGAGCCATACAGGCACGATGTATTGCAGTTGCTACCGGAACGTATTCAGTCGAACAGCTCAGCGCACATTGCCCCGACGCCCTGTTTGGTGATTTCAGCGATACGGAACAGGTTATCGACTGTATAGAAAACATTTAATTTTTACTGAATCGCTCTCTTATGAAAACCTACCGCCGAAGAATACGGGAAAAAGTTATTCAGGCATTGCATACACTTGAGTTGAGAAACACTGATCTGGAAACCGCCGCTGACTGGCTGATAACCAAAGAAATAGCGCAGGATCCCAATGCTGTCAGGTTCTTCAAAGGGCTGTTGCAGTGCATCATCGAGCATAAAGAGGAGGTCGACGGCTATATATCAAAACATACCTTCAACTGGGATATGAGCCGAATTGCCATCATCGACAAAAACATCCTGCGCATGGCATTGGCTGAACTGCTTTACTTTGAAGACATACCGCCGAAAGTCTCTATTAATGAAGCAATAGAAATCGCAAAGAAATTCAATAGTACCGACAAAAGCAGCAAGTTTGTCAACGGCATTCTTGATGCGATGTATAATGATCTCAAATCGTCCGGAAAAATCAAAAAATGCGGCCGGGGTCTCATCAATAACAACACAAAAACAAAAAAGCCGGAGACCAAAGAAAAAATCTCTCCCGAACGATAACCGGCAAAAAAATCCCGATGGCGGACCGTCTTACTGAAAATAACCGGATTATTGCAGTCGGCGATATTCACGGTTGTCTCTACTCCTTTCACGAACTTCTCGAAAGACTGGAACTCCGGGAAACCGACCAGCTTGTATTTCTTGGAGACTATATCGACAGAGGAAAATATTCGAAAGAAGTGGTCGATTACCTCATAGAACTTCGTGACTGGTATTCCTGCTTTTTTCTGATGGGAAACCATGAGCTTATGTTTCTTCAGTTCCTTGAAACAGATGATCCTTCCCTCTGGTTACAGAACGGCGGAAAGGCAACGCTTGAATCATACAGGATTAAAAATGGACACGATCTGCCGGAAACACACATCGAATTCTTCCGTTCCTGCCTCTATTTTCTGCAGACGGAGCACTTTTTTTTCGTCCATGGCGGACTTGACCCTGAAATGAGTATAGACCAAAACCTGAAGAATCTGGGAAATGAAGAGCTTTGCTGGATACGCATCCACCTGCGTCCAGAGTACCTCGATCAGGAACGATATAAATGGGAAAAAACCGTCGTTTGTGGCCATACACCTGTCTCTGTGCCGATAATGCTTGACAAACTCATCGCGATCGATACCGGGTGTGTATATAATAACGACCCCTCACTGGGCAAACTGACTGCGGTCATACTGCCGGAACGCACCATCATCCAAACGGATAACATTGACTCCTGAGCTGAAGGCACCGCTTTGCTCTCCGGCTGTACATGTTTGATAAATTCCATACCTTGTGATAATTCACAATGAAAGCATCCTCTTGCCAACGGTTTTCCGGAACAGAAATGCGGAAAATCGCACAAACCAGATGACCGCCGTTTATATGACAACTCGGGAAAAAATAGTATTCATTAATCAGGTACTGGGAGCCAAATACCGCTCTCCGAAAAGTGAGCTGGCTTACTCAACCCCTTATCAGTTGCTTGTTGCGACCATCCTGGCCGCACAGGCTACCGACAAAAAAGTAAACGTCATAACTGCCGAACTCTTCTCAACCTGCCCCGATGCAGAAAGCATGAGCCGCATGGAACTCGATGCACTCAAAACAATTATCCGGTCAATCAACTATTACAACAACAAGGCTAAAAATATCCTGGCAGCCAGCAAGATACTCATGGAATCGTATGACGGCGAGGTTCCCAAAACACGAGAAGAGCTTGAAAGCCTTCCCGGAGTAGGCAGAAAAACAGCCAATATCGTGCTCAGCAACGCTTTCGGCCAACCGGTCATGCCTGTGGATACCCATGTTCAAAGGGTTTCAAACCGGATCGGACTGGTAAAAACCGACAAACCCCGTGATACAGAGGATGCCCTTATTGCGATCCTTCCGAAAGAACACGTCATCAACTTCCATCACTATCTTGTACTGCATGGCCGCTATACCTGCAAAGCCAGAAAACCCCTGTGCCCGGAGTGCCCTATCGTACCAGCCTGTGACTATCCCCACAAGACAGCTTGAGCTTGATAGCCCGATGACACTTGACCCGTCTCGTCACCCGGTGCGCGGCACCGTACTTACACCAGCTCGATCTTTGTATCTACCGCGTAGCCCCATTCACCTTCCGGCCTGCTGCGATGGCCGGTCCATAATTCGAGGGTAACACCTTTTGAGGAATCCACCTGAGAAGTAAATATCTCAACCTGGTAGTAGAGCTCGTCAAGCAATTCTTCCCAGGCGCTTTCAACATCATCGAGAGACCTTGCAGGAGAGAGAACGTCCCTGCCGGCCTGGAAATAATCGGCAATGGTGATAAAGCTGTCGGGCATCAGAAAACCTCCCCGGTAAGTACCGCGTGGTCGCTTGACACCCGGAATTTCAACCCAGAATTCAAGCAGTGAGTCGGAAGTGAACTGCCGGTCTTCAGCCAGGCAGGTAAGAACCTGGCGTACCGCTTCACTGATAAGTTCCTTGTTTACCGTTGAAAGCTCCCGCAGTTTAAAATCAGGTGTATGGTCTCGCATAGCGTAGATGAATTTAAGGTATTTTCAATCAATGGGTTATGTAAAAATATACAGCTATTCCCATTCAGCATCAACCACTCTTTCAGCTATCAGGCCGGCCTTTTACACAACTTCCTCGCACAGCACAGCCCTCTTCAACCCCCTCACGGAGTTGCAGACAAAAAACAGGTCGGCACGTTCAATGTCCTCAATAGTAAGCACCGACTCATGCACATTGTATCTGGTTTCGAGAAAATATTGCCGGTATATGCCATTCAGGAGACCGGAGGCAAGTTGCGGTGTATAATACCACCCGTTTTTGAAAATAATGATATTGCTGATCGCT
>JAKSCY010000289.1 GCA_022360355.1 Chlorobiales bacterium | reverse complement strand
TTCCATTGCCCCTTGTTGAGGTACAGGAATCCGAATTTTGCCATTTCCCGGGCAGTGATATGCAGTCCGAATGCTCCAATTTCCAGGCCCTTGTTATCCTGCCGCCACGTTCCGGGCATCGGAACATGAAGCTCCTGCCAATTAGTGTAACGCTGTGTCCTGTCTGATCGTTTATATTGAATTCCAAGAGGTTTGAACAGATGCTCACGTGCGTATTCCCCGGGCGTTTTTCCCGTTGTTTCTTTTAATAATGCAGACAAGAGATGAGAGTTTCCCGAACTATACAACAGTTTTTCGCCCGGCCTGGATTCCTGACCGGCTCCAAGGACAGCAGCAATCCAGTCTTCTGATTTGATCCACCACTCCATGCTTTGCTCATTCCAGTTCAGTCCAGTTGTGTGTGTAAGAACATGTTTTATGGTGAGTTCGTTGAACTGCGGATAATGGGGCAGGTAACGGATCATTCGATCGTTGACACTCTTAATGTGTCCTTTCTCAATAGCAATTCCTATTAAGGCAGAAGTAAAGCTTTTTGTAACCGACCAAACCTCTGCACTATGGTCGGCGGAGCTACCATTGTAATAATTTTCGAATACGACAAATCCATCCTTTACTATCAGCAGGCTCAGGAACGAGGGATCGTTTTTTGCCATATCGTCAGCACTGTGCAGCTTATCCATGTCGATACCGTGCTTTGCCGCCTGTGCTGTTTTCCATTCTTCGGTCGGCCAATAGCTCCTTTCTACCTTTGGCCAGACATATCCCTGTTTTGGTACAATCCCATCTTCCTCAGAATGAGTAAAACCGATTGCGCTGAAGAATCCCGTCAGTGCAATGAGAAACAGTCGTATTGCTCTATTCATTGAGATCTCCCATATAATGACCTGGATTTCGAATTTATTAATCAAGGATAATCCCTGTTCATAGTGATATACGATGGGGCTCTTAATCAGTTCAGAACAGCCGTTGTTGCTTTGAAGGGATCAATGGTTCGGCGTCGAAGCCCTCGCTCTGCAACAACAATGCAAGTCGCTCGGCATCGCCATGGTGCGTATAGATCTTTTTCGCTTTGCTCAGGCGAGCTGTTTCTAACAGTTGCGAGTAATCGCAATGGTCGCTGTAAGGGATAGCTTCATCCGCACCAAATATCTTTTTTCGCCACGAATCAATCGACCATCCGGTGAGAATGGCAGTTCGGAACTCGCCCACAATTCCGAGCTTTTCCCGAGCCGATTTTTGTGGAGGAAAGACGATCACCCTCCGTCCAATGGGACCGCTTCCAAATATCTTAACATTCGAAAATGAGACGCCGAGTTTTTCGTAAATTTTGCAGATTTTCATGATGGATGGATGAACCAGGACGCCGTAGCCAAGATTCTCAAGAGCCTTTACGGCTTCCTGAGCTTTGCCAAGGGTGTAACCAAGTATCACCGGTATTAACGAGCTATCGAAACAGCGCTCAACAAATTCTTCCAGACTTTCAAGCAATTCGTGTCGTTCCGGGAACTGGTAACGAGGATGACCATACGTGCTTTCCATCAGCAACACATCACATTCCACCGGATGACATTCCTCGGTTGTCAGACCCTTCCCAAGTCGAAAATCGCCTGTATAGCATATGCGCCTTCCACCTTTTTCAATGAGTATCTGTGCGCTGCCGAGCACGTGTCCCGCCGGGAATAACGTCACTTTGGCACCTGCTATGTCAATTGGATCTCCCCAGGACGGAGTGATGCTTTTTTCGACTTTTTGACGAACTTTCAGTAACTCGAGCGTCTGCGGCGAACATATTATGCAACGATGATTGCCGATGTGGTCCGCGTGCGCATGGCTGGTGAAATTCAATGCCCTGCGTACAGGGCTTTTGTCCGACCGATATGATGAAGAGTCCAGCCAAAGCGGTAAACCGGAAACTTTAATGCTGTTATCTTCAAATTCAAAATCAATGGACATACAAAAATCCTTTTTGGATCTGACCATTGTATGCATCACCAGGAGGACTTTTCCATGAATTGTTGTTTTCCTGTGGTAAATAATTGAAGTTGATGCAAATCAGAACAATGACACTTGAATGATGAATAATGGTGCAATTATTTTTGCACTCTTTTGCCGAAGCGCTTGCCTAAACATGGTTGATGGTTAATAATTAACTATCACGCTTTTTTCGAAAAATCGTTTCAATAATGAGCCGTTACTACAAAACCAGGGAAAGGGTAATTTTTCCCGATTGTCGCTACAAACGTCACTTTGGAGGATTCAATGGGAAAAAAGAAGAATGACAATGATAA
>JAKSCY010000413.1 GCA_022360355.1 Chlorobiales bacterium | reverse complement strand
TTTTGCGATCATTGGCGTTGTCATTGCTTTTGCACTGCATGGGGAGGTGTTCAGTTTTCTCGGGCTCCTGGGCGTTGTGGGTATGGCTGGTGTCGTGGTCAATGATTCGCTTGTCCTGGTTAACTACCTCAATGAGCTTTATAAGTCTGGAAAAAACGTGGATATACTGGCACTGGTTGCCAAAGGAACCGCCGACCGGTTGCGAGCCATTCTTCTTACAACGGTAACGACTGCTGCAGGTTTGCTGCCGCTGGCCTATGGTATCGGCGGAACCGATGCATCCATGATGCCTATGGCTCTCGCCCTGGGTTGGGGCCTGTTGCTGGCGACCCCTCTTACTCTGGTGCTGATTCCCTGCCTGTACCTTATCGGTTTTGATCTCAGAAACCTTTTCTCCAGGATTACCGGGGGACGCGAAAAGAGCCACAAACAGGAAGTTGAAAGATTTTTCCGCTGAATTTTGGAAATTGCCATGGATGACAGGTGGATATATCATTTTTATACCGTACATTGTGTGCGCAGAGCTGGCTCGCTGCTATATGAATGTCCAAGAAGGTCTTTTTGGATTTCGATTTTTTGGTTATAATTGCGCTATCAAATATTGTTATATCAAATAAACATGTTTACGGATATCAGAAAGAGAGTTGGAAGGCCGGTGTTGTTCGTTATCATGTTCTCCTTGTGGCTTTCGGGGTGTGGAGGCGGCGCCGGAAGCGGTGGTGGGGGAGCGCAGCAGCAGGCGCCGCCGCTTCCTGTGATGACGATTGAACGTTCTTCAACGGAGGTCACCAGGCAGTATTCAGCCCTTCTCGAAGGGGTTGTCACGGTTGAAGTCAGGCCCCAGGTTGACGGGACTCTTCAGGAAATAGCAGTCGATGAAGGTGCGTTTGTCGAATCCGGCCAGTTGCTCTTCGGTATCGATGACCGGGTATACCGGGAAGAGCTGAAGTCAGCCATTGCAGCACAGCATGCTGCAAAAGCGACTCTTGCAGTTGCCGGGATCGAGGTGGAAAGGCTCAGGCCTCTGGTGAAAAACAAGGTTGTGTCGGAAATTCAACTGAAGCAGGCCAGGGCAAACTACCGTTCTGCAAAGGCAAGCCTTGAACAGGCGGATGCTGCGGTTCAGATGGCACGCATTAACGTCGATTATACCCGGATAAAAGCGCCTGTGGACGGATATATCGGCGATATTCCTTTTCGTATCGGCAGCCTGGTGAGTAAAAACCAGGCCGAACAGTTGACCACGTTAACCGATGTGCATGAGATGCGGGCCTATTTCAGTATGAGCGAGATCGATTTTGTGCTTTTCAAGCAGCAGTTTCCCGGCAGCTCAATCGAGGAAAAGCTTGCCTCGGTGCCGCCGGTTACTCTGCTCCTTGCCGATGGAAGCCGCTATCCTTTCGAAGGTCGGCTCGACGCGGTCAGCGGCCAGTTTGATCGTTCTACTGCTTCGGTCATGTTTCGAGCGACGTTTCCCAATGCCGAAGGCATGTTGCGTTCCGGCAATACAGGAAAGGTAAACATTGCATACCGTTACGAAAATATCATGCTGGTTCCCCAGGCGAGCACTATGGATCTTCAGGATAGAGTATTTGTGTTCAAGGTCGGGGAGGGCAATGTTGTGTCGAGAACTCCTGTAGCGGTTGTCGGCAAGAGCAATACCGATTATATCGTCAGCAGCGGTCTTGAGGACGGTGATATGATTGTCGTGTCCGGGTTCTCGCGTTTACCCGACGGGACGGTGATCAGTCCGCAGCCCGTGGAAGAAAAAAGCAGCCCTGATCAGGAGGAACAGAATCGATGAACATTGGAGAAAACGTTTGAGCCATGTTTGAAAGATTTATCAACAGGCCGGTTCTCGCTACGGTTATATCGGTATTTTTTGTTCTGCTTGGTTTGATCGGTATTACACAACTGCCCCTCACACAGTTTCCCGATATAGCACCACCCGCTGTACAAGTATCGGCTACTTATCCAG
>JAKSCY010000704.1 GCA_022360355.1 Chlorobiales bacterium | reverse complement strand
TTTCAAAAGGCGGCGGTAAAAGCTGCAAATGCAGATCTTCTTGTTGTAAGCGATGTTCCTTTTGGGCCGGGTAATCTCGTTAACCTCAGGCTTGCGAAAGATGCGCTTAAGGCAGGAAAAAAGGTCTGGATAGCCGAGGGTATAGCCGATCGCGATTACACCGAGAGAAAACAGGCCGTTACGGTTGTGCAGCAGCTTCTTGAAGAAGGAGCCAAAACCTGGACAAATCTGCATGATCTGATGAAGGAACTGAAGGGGGATTACTAAAGTAAAAAGGCAAAGGTCAAAAGGAAACAAGAAAAAAAAGCGGAACTCGGAAGTTGAGGAAATGTGATCTGCTGATACTGGGTTAGAAAGCAAAAGGTTAAACAAGAGAAAACAATGAAAATATATACCAGAACAGGTGATGCAGGAACAACGGCTCTGTTTGGTGGAAAGAGGGTGGATAAGGATGACGTGAGGGTTGAATGCTACGGTACGTTTGATGAGGTCAACTCGTATATCGGTTTGTTGCGATCGAAGCTTCCGGTGGATCATGCATGGCAACATCGTCTGAAAGATATACAGGTTGTCTTTATGAACATGATGTCACTCCTTGCAACCCCTTCGGATGCTTCCAAACCGAACGCAAAAGCATTGCCCCTTGACGGGGCTGAGTGGTGTGAACGCTGGATCGATGAACTTGAGGAAGCGTCCGGTCCTTCAGATTGTTTTCTGCTCCCCGGAGGAACGGAGATTTCAGCTCTCTGTCATGTGGTTCGGACTCAGGTTCGCCGCGGTGAGCGACTGCTTGTGCGTCTGATGAAGCAGGATAAGGTACATCCCTCTATTCCAGTGTATGTCAACCGTCTGTCCGATCTCTTTTTTGCGCTTGCAAGAGCCGAGATGGCGGGAGCAGGCGTTGAGGAGGAGCGTTGGAAATCGTTTGTTTACAAGACAAAAAAATAACTGTGGGCCATACTGAAAACTTTCAATACAGGAAAACACAATGGAAACGATTGAATTCAAGGCGTTTGTGGTAGAAGAAAATGCGGGGGTATTCACCGGAGCAATCAGGAAAAGAACGGTAAATGATTTGCCCGATAATGATTTGCTGGTCAGGGTTCATTACTCGTCACTGAACTATAAAGATGCCCTCTCTGCAAACGGCAACAAAGGGGTGACGAAAAAGTATCCTCACACTCCCGGCATCGACGCCGTCGGAACGGTTGTGAACGATAGTTCCGGGAAGTTCAAAGAAAATGAAGCCGTCATCGTTACCAGCTATGATCTCGGGATGAACACAGCCGGAGGGTTTGGGCAATATATCAGGGTTCCGTCGGAATGGGCTGTCAGGCTGCCTGAAAGTATGACAACGAAAGAGTCCATGATATTCGGTACGGCAGGCTTGACGGCGGGAGTGTCGGTGTTGCGGTTGACAGAAACAGTAAGGCCGGAAGACGGAAAAATAGCGGTTTCAGGCTCGACCGGGGGCGTTGGTGCGCTGAGTATAGCCATTCTTGCAAAGTTGGGCTACAGCGTGTCGGCCATTTCAGGGAAAGAGCAGGAGCGCGGGTTTCTGTTTAAACTCGGAGCTGACGAGGTTATTGCGCGTCAGGAATATGAAGAGGAAAACCGCCATCCCTTACTGAAAGGGGAATTTGCCGGTGCTGTAGATACAGTAGGCGGGAGTATTCTTGCTGCTATTATCAAATCAACCAAACCGATGGGTGTCGTTACCTGTTGCGGGAATGTCGCCTCACCAAAACTCGATCTTACCGTTTATCCTTTTATTTTGAGAGGGGTTTCACTGATTGGCATTGATTCACAGAACTATCCCATGGAGTATAGGGAAATGGTCTGGAACAAACTTGCCTTGGAGTGGAAACCGGATAATCTCACGGAACTCTGCCGCGAGATATCATTAGGTGAATTACCGGAAACAATCGAGAAAATGCTTGCAGGAAAACTGAGAGGAAGGACCGTTGTGAACCTCGATGCATGAACGATCATCGAACTGTTTTGGCTTTTTTCGGGACAACAGATATCGTTTTTTGGTAAACCTTTGATGGTTCTTTATTATTACGTCATCATGGAGAAGCCAAAGCCGGACAGGATTTTTGAATCTGTTTCCATTACTTTTCATCCGATAACAAATGCAGGGATTGCATTTTTGTTGTTGACTTTTTTTTCAGAAGGAAACAGTATTGCGATGAAGGTGGTTTATTTCCTTATCGCTCTGTTGTTTTCGATGATAATTCCCTATGTATATATTTTCTATCTGAAAAAAAGGGGGTATCTGGACAGTGTCGATATAACTGAAAGAATGAAGCGGCTGAATCCGTTTGCTTTCAGTATAATCAGTTATTTCGCGGGTTTTCTTGTGTTGTTGTTTTCCGGTGCTTCTGTATACGTTCAGGGGCTTATGTTTTGTTACGGTTCGAATACATTGCTTGTGCTGCTTGTTACCAGGTGGTGGAAAGTCAGTGTTCACACTACAGGTATTGCCGGACCGCTGGTGGCGTTGACTTTTGCATTCGGCCCGGTTGTTTACCCGTTTTATCTGTTGATCATAATTGTCGGACTATCAAGGATTTACTTGAAGAGGCATACAGTGATGCAGGTCGTGGCTGGGGGAGTGATGGGCCTTCTGTTGACATCTGTTCAGTTTGCGATGTTTTTTTCGTGATGAAAGTTCGTCATGGTCCGAAAGTAAAAAAATGCCAACCATTGTTCCCATGAACAAGACATTGCTTCTCATCCACGGCCGGAGCTGGAAGCCGGAGAAACCTTCGCTCCGCAATCTCTGGCTTGATGCTATCAAAAGCGGCCTCAAACGGGATAATACCGAAGCATATAAACGTTTCAGAGAAGTCAAGGTCGAGTTTGTTTATTACGGCGATATTAACAACAGTTTTTTAGAAAAGGCTTTGGAGAAGCCCAGGGTAGACGATTCGGATTCCCGCCGTATAACGTTGGAAGAGCTTAAAGGATATACGGCGGGTCAGTTTACAAAACGAAACTACAACAAGCTTCCAGGTAAAGAGTCGTTCAAAGAGGGTGTGGCGGATGTCCTTTCCCCCATCCTGAACTTTTTCAACCTCAGTGAGGCGCTGATTGCCCAGGTTGCGCCCGACATGAAAGAGTATTGGAATTTTAGCGACAGGAGCATTTTCGGCACTGAAGTCCGGCGCCAGATGATAAAGCCTCTCAAACTTGCGTTTGACCGTGAAGGAAGTACAGCGATTGTGGCACACTCACTGGGAACGATGATCTCATACGACACGCTTTGGAAGTTCAGCCATTACGGTGAATGGCACGACTACTGGAAGGCGAAGGTTGATCTTTTTGTGACTCTGGGCAGTCCTTTAGGGGATGTAACCGTTCAGGAACACCTGAAAGGGCGGGATGCGGGCAGAGCAAGGAAATATCCCTGGAATATCCGCAAATGGGTTAACATAGCCGCCGAGGACGACTACATTTCTCATGATTCGAAAATCTCGGACGATTACAAGAAAATGAGGCAGTATGGACTTGTGGAAACCATGAAGGATTACAAGATCTACAATCTGTCAGTTCGGGAAGGGAAGTCGAACCCTCACCACAGCGGCGGTTATCTCATTCATCCAACAACAACCAAAGTGCTTGCGGACTGG
>JAKSCY010000085.1 GCA_022360355.1 Chlorobiales bacterium | reverse complement strand
TAAAAAGTATTTTTTCCATTCCTACTCCTGAAAAAATCGACAAAGGTGATACCATTTCTGTACACCCATAAGGAGAATCCATGCGAAAACTACTTTTGATAGCCCTACTGATCTTTGCTTCTTTTACCCTGAGTGCCGAAATCTGGCTCTCCCTCTCATACGGAGAAGGGGCGGGAGCCCGAGTTGAATCAGGTGGGGACACCAACGATGAATATGAAGATGTTGAATACCTCGGACTGAACTTCACCTTTTTTCCCGTCAATGCCATTGATCTCGGGCTCTACATCGATCTTTCCGCCCTGGAAGCAGATAACTACTACTCGGGCCTGCAGAAAGATAAAGGGTTTGGCTCTCTGGTCATCGGTCCTGTGGTGAAAAGTGACATCGGTTTTCTGGACACCTACTTTGCCCTGGGACTGAAAATCACCTCTGTTAACGAGGAAAGCTACAACACCAGCAACGAATCATTCTACCTCGGAGTTGCAGGAGATTTGGGGGTCAACCTCAACCTTTCATCACTCTTCTTCCTTAAAGCGGGACTGCAGCTGAGCGTAGAAGGACTTGTCTCCGACAGCCCCCTCTATCAGGAGGCGGACGACATGACCTACATCACCGCCCTGCCCTACTTTGGAGCGGGAATTAATCTGTAGGAAGACCTGGTTCAAAAAAAGTTAAAGGCCCCTCTCTTACGAGGGGCCTTTATGGTTTTGGGCTATTTCAAACAAATACACGACCCGTCACCCGAAGCTTCACGCACCCACACCACTTTACATAGTCCGATGTACTGATAATCAAGATCAATAACAACCATCAAATCCACCGATTATATTCAACAAATCAACTCGGACAGTCTGACATTCTGACAAATAAAAACCCTTAACGAACTCAAAAATTCAAAAAAAAATCCCCCCGGAGAAAGCTCTCCGGAGGGACGATAAATCACATCAAAAATGCCCATCGGCAAAAAACTACCGTTTTTTAAACTTCCGGTAGTACCATCCCCGGGCCGCTTCGGCCACCCGGTAGGCGCCATAGAGCCCCCCCTTCAAGGGCAGGTCCCAGGACCCGGGCCTGTGAACAATCCGGCCGCCAAAGCCGACCTTGAAACGGAAAAGCCCCGACATGGGATGGTCCGGATCTTCCTCGGGAGGAATCCCGTAGAAGTCATACTGGGTACAT
>JAKSCY010000359.1 GCA_022360355.1 Chlorobiales bacterium | reverse complement strand
GACGAACCTGCTCTCTATCCCTATTTCCAGACCTATACTGACCCTGAAGGAAATACCTATACCCGGAAAGGCTTTTTCTGCGCGTTGCGTCTGCACGAGTTCAGTGAAAAAAAGGTGTTGCCCCATGAGCGGACGCTTTCAGGGCCGAAAAAGGACAGGCTCAACCTGTTCAAGCGGACGCGGGCCAACATCAGCAGTATTTTCGGGTTGTATGCCGACGAAGAGCTGCAGGCAGACAGGGTTATCGAGGAGTTTGCCGACAATCATGAGCCGGTTGTCGATGCCGCCTTCCAGGGGGTCAGGAACCGGCTTTGGAAGATGACCGATCCTGATATTGTCGCAACGGTGCAGCAGGTATTGCTTGACCGGCAGGTCTATATTGCCGACGGGCATCATCGCTATGAAACCGGGGTGAACTACCGCAACCTCCGGGCGGAGGAAAATCCGTCGCATACCGGTGACGAGCCGTATAATTTCATTCTGATCTACCTCGCAAACATCTTCGACGAAGGCCTGATCATCTTCCCGCTGCACCGGATGGTGCACAGCCTCGAACAATTCAGTCCCGAGGGCTTGATCGAGACGCTGAGCACGAACTTTGAGGTGAAACCGCTTGGTGGAAGAGAAGATCTCAAGCTATACCTTGAAGGAGAATCTTCCAGTCATGTCTATGGCGTTGTCACTTCCGGGGGTGTCTGGGGAATGCGGCTTAAAAATCCTCCTGCAACCTTGCTGGGCGACTCTGTTCCCGGTCCTCTGTTGCAGCTCAGTGTGGTTGTTCTGCATGAGCTGATTCTGCAAAGGATGTTGGGCATTACGCCCGAGGCGATGCGCAGTCAGGCAAACCTGGTCTATGAAGAGGACGACCGTAAGGTGTTTGACGCCGTCGAGAACGGTGACATCCAGGTTGGCTTTATCGTCAAACCGACAACTGTGCAGCAGGTGCGGGATATTTCGCAGGCAGGCGAGGTAATGCCGCAGAAGTCGACGTACTTTTATCCGAAGATTATGACAGG
>JAKSCY010000288.1 GCA_022360355.1 Chlorobiales bacterium | reverse complement strand
GATGAAGATGTTTCTGATCCGTGTCATGATAGCTCCCGTTGATTATCGTGTTCTACAGTAGAAGCTTCAACAATCATGCCATCACGACGATGAGAAGAAGAGAGGGGATGTTAAGTTATTCCAAAAAGGAATGATAGCAGGAAGAGCGACAGCAGGAACCAGGCGTTTCAAAGGGGAAATCCCCTGCGCCCGAATGACCCGAAAATGACACAATGGATTCAATAAGAAGCAGGGTGTTCGCAAGGCTGTGCGCTGCGGGTTTGGTGCAGGCCATCGTCCGGGAAGCCGTTCCGGCACTCCGGCGACGGCCTGCAATTACCAGAATAAGACATCACCGGCTTATCAATGACGCCCCTTTCTCAGCCCGATTATCCCCTTGGTTTGTTATATTCATTGTTTTATCTACATAGAGGTACGGCGAAAGCCGCCGTAGGCATCCTGAAGGTCGGAGAAGCACGGTTTTTCCGGCCTTTCGGGAGCGACACAGGTTTTGAACACAACCATTGACACACAACATGAGCAATCCGGATACAACACGGGTGCAGAGCGTGGCTCAGTCACCTGAAAAAGTCATGAATAAACTGGTCTCGCTGGCAAAGCGTCGGGGCTTCATTTATCCTTCATCGGAGATTTACGGAGGGCTTTCCTCCTGTTTTGATTACGGCCCACTCGGCAGCGAGATGAAGAAGAATATCAAGGATCTCTGGTGGATCTCGATGACGAGAAAACACCAGAATATAGTGGGCATCGATGCATCGATCATGATGAATCCGACGGTCTGGGAGGCATCGGGACACGTATCGAGCTTTAACGACCCGATGATCGACGACAAAACAACGAAACGGCGCTACCGGGCGGACCACCTGATCGAGAACCATATCGAGAAGCTGCGCCGCGACGGCAGGGAAGAGGATGCTCACAGGGTAAGCACTTACTATGAACGGGCCTCTGAAACAGAAGATCCGAACAAGGCGTTTTATGACATCATCATCGCCGAGGAGATCAAGGCCCCGGATACCGGGTCATCAGACTGGACAGAGGTGCGCCAGTTCAACCTGATGTTCCAGTGCAACATGGGAGCGCTTGCGGAGTCTTCGGGCATCGTGTACCTGCGGCCGGAAACAGCACAGGGTATCTTTGTCAACTTTCACAGCGTACGTGAATCGTCGCGCATGAAAGTGCCGTTCGGCATTGCACAGATCGGCAAGGCGTTCCGCAATGAGATCGTGAAGGGCAACTTCATCTTCCGCATGGTTGAGTTCGAACAGATGGAGATGCAGTATTTCGTGAAACCCGGAACCCAGGAGGATAGTTTCGAGGCATGGCGCGAGGAACGCTTTAACTGGTACACCGACCGCCTT
>JAKSCY010000661.1 GCA_022360355.1 Chlorobiales bacterium | reverse complement strand
AAAAGGAAAGTTGTTTATCTATTGTCTCTGCAGGGAACGGTAAATCCGGGAAGTGCGGACTTTTTCGAGCGGGCGGTTGACAAGGCGGAGAAGGAGGGCGTTCATGCCTTGCTGGTTGAACTCGATACACCGGGCGGCCTGGTTTCTTCGCTGCGCAGCATGATACAAAGAGTTCTCGCTTCGCGTGTTCCCGTAATCGTCTATGTTGCGCCGCAGGGCGCTCAGTCCGCATCCGCCGGAGCGCTTCTGACGCTTTCCGCGCATGTTGCTGCAATGTCGCCGGGTACTGAAATCGGCGCGGCGCACCCTGTAGGCCTTGGAGGAGGGGGTGACGACGATGAAACAACGAGCAAGAAGGCTGAGAATGATCTTGCTGCATTTGCCCGGAGCATAGCCGAGGAACGTGGAAGAAACGCAGACTGGGCAGAGAGAGCCGTGCGTGAGAGCATTGCTTCCACCGCGAACGAAGCCCTGAAAGAGGGAGTGATAGATCTGGTTGCCGCCGACCGTACTGAACTGTTTGCCATGCTGGATGGGAAAAAGGTCAAGACAGTGGACGGTGAAGTCACACTTGACTTGAAGACCGCTGTTGTAGAAGAATTTATGCCGACATTGCAGGAACAGATACTCATTAAACTGGCCGATCCCAACCTGGCTTATATCTTTATCATGGTCGGACTGGCAGGGCTCTATTTCGAGCTTGCAAATCCCGGTTCTATATTCCCGGGTGTTCTGGGAGCGATTTCGCTTCTTCTCGCTCTTTTTGCTCTTCAGGCGTTGCCGGTAAATGTCGTCGGGCTTCTCCTGATCCTGCTTGCGGTGGTTTTTTTCGGTATGGAGCTTTTTGTCGCAAGCGGTGGAATTCTTGCACTGGCGGGACTTGTGGCTCTTTTCATGGGTTCCCTGATGCTTTTCAATACTGCTGAAACAGGAGTTTCCATTTCTATGGCGGTGTTTCTTCCTGTGTTTTTGTCGGTTTCGGTGGCGATACTGCTCATTGTCTGGCTGGTGGCCAAATCGGCAAGATTGAAGCTGGCTTCCGGGCCGGAGCAGCTGCTTGGTGAGGAGGGCAGCGTCGTCCACGCCATAGCTCCGGGAGAGCCGGGAAAGGTCTTCGTTCATGGTGAGCTCTGGGAGGCCGAGAGTGACGAGAATATTCCGGAAAAGGGAATTATAACCGTGAAAGGTTTAAAAGGACTTGTTTTGCAGGTAACCAATAAAAAGGAGAAATCATAATGTTCAGCCTCAACCTTATACCCCTAATTTTTCTTGCGGTGGCTTTTCTTGCTTCGGCGATCAAGATTCTCAGGGAGTACGAACGTGCCGTTGTGTTTCGTCTCGGACGGGTAATCGGTGCGAAAGGGCCGGGAATCATCATTCTTATTCCCTTTATCGACAAGATGGTGCGGATCGATATGCGTACCGTTACGCTTGACGTTCCTCCGCAGGATGTTATCACAAAGGATAACGTAACGGTGAAAGTGAGTGCCGTGGTTTATTTCAGGGTGATCGATTCGATCAAAGCCATGGTAGATGTCGAGGATTTTCATTTCGCAACCTCACAGCTTGCCCAGACTACTCTCAGGAGCACGTGCGGTCAGGGAGAGCTGGATCATCTGCTTTCGGAGAGGGATGAGATCAATGACCGGATTCAGTCTCTTCTCGACAAGGACACCGAGCCCTGGGGCGTGAAGGTGAGCAAGGTGGAGATCAAGGAGATCGATCTTCCTATTGAAATGCAGCGTGCCATGGCCAAACAGGCGGAAGCGGAAAGAGAGAGACGCTCGAAAGTTATCAATGCCGAGGGTGAGTTCCAGGCAGCCAAACGCCTGAACGAAGCTGCGTCGATCATTGCCCAGAACCCGGCTGCCTTGCAGTTGAGGTATTTGCAGACCTTGCAGGACATTGCGGCGGAAAACAACTCGACAACGATTTTTCCCATACCGATCGATCTTCTGAAACCGTTCATGGAAAAAGGGAACGGAAAGTAAGGAGATGTATGGATATGGTCTTTCAACAATGAAAAACCCCTGAACATGATAAAAATCCGCAGAATCCTTTGCCCGGTTGACTTTTCGGAGGCTTCCCGCAATGCGGTGCGCTATGCGCATGAGTTTGCCAAAGGGATGGGTTCAAGCCTTTTGCTGCTCAATGTGGTGGAGCCCAGGCCAATGGCGGTCGATATGTCCCTGTCCTACGTTCCGCTGGAGGAGGACCTTGAAAAAGCAGCAAGAGAGGATCTCGAGGAAATCATCAGGGCGGAGCGGGAGCAGGGCGTGGAGGTTGATGCCGAAGTGCGGATCGGAACACCTTCCGAAATCATTCTGGAAAAAGCCGGTGAACTCGATGTGAATCTTGTTATTCTCGGTTCCCATGGGAAAACAGGGTTAAGCCGCTTGCTGATGGGCAGTGTGGCCGAGTCGGTGGTGCGCAAGGCTACGTGTCCGGTCCTGATCGTGAAAGCCGAAGAAAAGGAGTTTATCGAGGAGAGCGAATAACTTTTT
>JAKSCY010000562.1 GCA_022360355.1 Chlorobiales bacterium | reverse complement strand
TATTATCCGGAACCCTATGGCGTTGTTCTTGTGATCGGAGCCTGGAACTATCCCTTGCAGCTTGCAATTGCACCGGCAGTCAACGCAATTGCCGCCGGAAACTGCGTGCTGGTAAAACCTTCCGAACAGTCTCCTGCCACTGCGGAACTCATCGCAGATGGATTTCGGCAATATCTCGATGAAAAGGCGGTAAAAGTGTTGCTCGGAAGTGTTGAAGAAAGCAGCCGGTTGCTTGAGGAGCCTTTTGATTACATCTTCTTTACCGGAGGAAACAAAGCGGGAAAACAGGTGATGGGTAGGGCTGCAGAGCATCTTACCCCCGTTACCCTGGAGCTTGGGGGAAAGAATCCCTGTGTTGTCGATCAGTCTGCCAACATTCCGGTTGCAGCGAGAAGAATTGTCTGGGCCAAGTTTCTCAATGCAGGGCAGACCTGTATTGCACCGGATTACGTGCTTGTTCATCGTGATGTTGAAGATGAACTGCTCGGATGCATGAAAGAAGCAATTGATGCTTTTTATGGTTCTGACCCTTCTTGCAGCAGCGATTTTCCAGCTATCATTACGGCTTCGCGCCTTGAAAAAATAGCCGAATATCTCAATGACGGCATCGTTGTCTCGGGAGGTGCGGTTGATCTTGAACGCCGGTATTGCTCCCCAACGATTCTGCGAAATGTTTCTCCTGATTCCCGTGTTATGCAGGAGGAGATTTTCGGCCCTGTCCTGCCGGTGCTGTGTTACGCAGCACCGGAGGAGGCGGTAGGGATAATTCGTTCGGTCCGCCATCCTCTTGCTGTTTACATTTTTTCCAGGGACCATTCTTTTCAACGGTATATGCTTGAAAATACACGGTCCGGCGGGGTATGTATCAACGATCTCATGTTTCAGGCTGCAATTCCTTCACTTCCTTTCGGCGGGGTTGGAGAGAGCGGAATGGGCGTGTACCATGGAAGAGCCGGTTTTGAAACCTTTTCCCGGCCAAGAAGCGTTCATGTAAAAAGCACGTTCCCTGAAAACGTTTTGCGTTATCCTCCTTTTGATGAAATAAAATTCAGATGGCTTCGGAGACTGTTCCGTCTTTTCCCATGAACCAGAAACAGAGCATGCGCCACGAATCTGCGGTCTCTGTCGGTCTCGCTCTCGGCGGAGGTGCTGTACTTGGTGCAGCGCATGTTGGTGTTCTGCGTGCTGCAGATGAACTGGGTGTTGAGGTAAATGCGTTATCAGGCACGAGCATAGGGTCATTTATCGCCGCGCTTCGTGCCTTTGGAATGGATTGGCGTGAGGTAGAGGCGGTGGCGCTTGATCTTGACTGGCTGGATCTTACCGGGCTTACCCTTTCACAGTTCGGCCTGCTTTCCAACAAAAAATTCGGGCGCATCGTCAAGGATTTACTTGGAAAAAGAAGGATCGAAGAGTCTCCGGTTCCTCTGGCGATCGTGGCGACCGATATCAGCCGCGGTGAAAAGGTTGTTCTGAACACGGGAGACGTAGCGGAGGCCGTGATGGCCAGTTCATGCATTCCCGGTGTGTTCAAGCCGGTTGAAATTGACGGTCGCATACTGGTTGACGGTGTTTTGATGGAAAATGTTCCTGCTTCGCCCCTGCTCGAAGGAGGCATGCATCCTGTTGTCTGTGTGGATCTCATGGGGGGGCATATTTTCAAGAAACCGGACAATATTGTAGACCTTCTTCTTAACGCGTTCTACAGTGCGTTGAAAAATACAACAGCCATGCAGACGGAGGAAGCGGACTTGATGATCGTTCCTGATCTGGGGGCATTCAGCCTTGTTGATACAAAGCAGGTGCCGGAACTTATCGAGACGGGGTATCGGGAGTCCCTGCCGTTGCTGGAGCGGTTTATAAGGAAGACGAAGCCTTGATTATTAGGTCAATTTTCGGTAAAATCAACCCTCGAGGGCACTGTATTCCGAGTGATAACGCTAAATACAAATGGAGAGTACCTATGAAAAAGACATGTATGAGCATGATTGCCGCTTTGCTGGTGTTTCTGGTTTCGACACCGTTTGCACAAGGGGCAGCTAACCCTTATGTGAGTGTTTCTGCGGGTCTTGGCCTGCTGAGCGACTCTGATGTTGAAGGGTCCTGGATAAATGAAATTGACTACAAGACCGGCTTTGCCGTTAATGGCGCGCTTGGCCTGAGTGGGGGTATGTACCGAATCGAAGGTGCTGTCGGCTACCAGGTCAATGATTGGGACAAGGTTAATGGTGATGATGTGGATGCAGAAGTTTCAATTCTCTCATTCATGGCTAACGGCTACCTGGACATCGATATGCCCGCCTCTTTAATTACTCCGTACCTGATGGTGGGAGCCGGTATCGCAAACGTGGATTTCAGTGCCGATGATGTTGTTGACAGTGAAGACGATACGGTTTTTGCCTACCAACTCGGAGCCGGTATAGGATTCGATGCTGCACCGAATGTTTTGCTGGATCTGGGTTACCGTTACTTTGCCACTGCAGATGTGAGCCCTGAGGAAGATGTTGATGTCAGCATCGCCAGCCATAACATTATGGCCGGTGTAAGGATTGGTTTCTGATGTGAAAAATCGAACGGACAGTTAAGGGACCGCTATTTAATAGTAGCGGTCCCTTATAATAGGCAGTAGGCAGCGGTTTCCGCTGCCTATTATATTTCTTTGAATCAGTGTTTGCAAATATGAGAGGGATGCTGCAGATCTCGTCCGGAAGAGACAGATTGATGCACTGATTTATTACATAAATGACCATACTGATAAGTTTAAGAATTTCAATGTCTTTTGTTTGTTAGAAGGGATAAAAATGCGTAAAATGCGATGTATTTGGATTGTGTTTTATAAAGCTGCAACACTACAAAACAGAGATTAGTTATGAAAAAGAAATTTGTCGGCTTTATTGCCGCACTAATGGTGTTTCTTGTATCGGCACCGCTTGCTGAAGCCTCTGAACCCTATGTGAGCCTGACAGGAGGCATGGGATTTCTCACTGATTCGGAGGTTGAGAGTGGCGGGGTGACGATTGATGATGCATTAGAATACAATAGCGGTTTTGTTGTAAACGGTGCTATCGGGTTTGACGGCGGTATGTACCGTGTTGAAGCCGCAGTTGGGTACCAGAGAAATGGCATAGACAAGGTCTATAGTATACCTGTTCCTGACGATTGGGATGCCAATGTCTCCATTTGGTCTTTCATGGCCAACGGCTACCTTGAAACCGAGATGGAAGGGGCAGAGGTTGTTCCTTACCTGATGGCTGGTATCGGTATGGCCAATGTTACCTATGACGACACATTTGGTAGCAGTGACGATAGTGCTTTTGCCTATCAGTTTGGTGCCGGTGTTGGTGTTGAGGTTTCGGAGAATGTTATGCTCGATCTCGGGTATCGCTACTTTGCTACAGCAGATGTCAATCCGGATGATTTAGGGATGGAATTCAGCATCGCAAGCCATAATGTTTTAGCTGGGGTGCGGATCGGTTTCTGATGTTTCCGATTGCATGGAGACTATTCAGGCAACGGGAACCGTTGCCTTTTTTTATCCCTTTTTGTTAGGTTTTGTTCTGCAGGGACATGTAAATTATTTTATTACGATGCCTGAATCTGCAATTGACTGCTCTTTTCCCCATGTACGTACAGGCCGTCGAAGAGCGCATAGTGAAGGGCACCTCTATTTATTGTCATGAGCTCCGATAGAATCGGGAGAGTACCCCGACTTGTCGGGATGAGGATTTCGATTCCGACAGGTCGGGAGCAATGAGGCAATTGAATTCGCGGAATAAATAGAGGTTCCCTGAAAAGAGCTGTAATCAAACGTCAATGGAGGAACATTATGCCGATACGCAAGCTGAGAGATTTTCTTGACAGCAACCACATCAGATATTTTATTATCAGTCATTCCCCGGTCTACACCGCCCAGGAAGTCGCTGCCTCAGCCCATATTCCAGGGAAAGAACTTGCTAAAACCGTTATGGTGACCATTGACGGCAAGCTGGCAATGGCAGTGCTTCCGGCTTCGTACAAGCTTGACTTTGACAAGCTCAAGGATGCTGCAGGTACAAGGGACGCGCTGCTGGCTTCGGAAGAAGACTTCGCGGATATGTTTCCGGGTTGTGAGGTTGGGGCCATGCCTCCTTTCGGAAACCTTTACGGGATGAAAACCTATGTGGCTGAAGAACTGGCCGAGGATGAGGAGATTGTTTTCAATGCAGGCAATCACATGGAACTGCTTCGTCTTTCGTACGCTGATTTCGAACAGCTTGTCAAGCCTCTTGTTGTGCCGCTTACTGTTATAGATTGATGGTATCATACAGATCGCTGCCTCGAGGTTGCAGCGGTCTCTGTTTTCGGGCCTTGTCTGTATCGGCGTTTGGGCAATCAATCTTTCCGGGTTAAGGTTGAAGACCGGTTTTTGGAGAGGATTCGGTTTATTGACAGGAAATGTTACTTTTGTTCTGCAATTAACCAGGAGACGTTACTTCTGTTTTTGAAATAAGACAGGGGTGCACTATTTGATCAGGTTTTTTTCGATTGCAGATATGAAAATAGCTCTCTATGCCGGAACATATGTGAAAGACAAGGATGGCGCTGTAAAAACCATATATCAACTGGTTGCCTCGTTTCTGAGTGCCGGGCACGAGGTGATGGTGTGGTCGCCGGATGTGTCTCCTGCAGACCGCCACCAGGAACAGGTCACCGTTTTGCCCTCGGTTCCCATCCCGCTTTACCCCGACTACAAACTTGGTTTTTATACGGCTTCAACAGAAAAACAACTGGATGCTTTCGAGCCGGATATTGTCCATATTTCGACACCGGACATCATTGGAAATCGGTTCCTGAAGTATGCCAGGAAGCACAGGCTGCCCGTTGTCAGCGTTTATCACACGGATTTTCCTTCCTATCTCGGTTATTATCGTCTCGGGTTGTTCGAAGGTGCTGTCTGGAAGTATTTGCGGAAATTCTATAATGCCTGTGATGCCCTTTTTGTCCCGACACATGAGATGAAATCCAGGCTCGGGTCCAGAGGGATCGACAACGTTGAGGTCTGGGGGAGGGGAATCGACAGGGAGTTGTTCAGTCCAGCCCGCAGGTCCGGTTCATTACGTGATTCCTGGGGAGCCGGAGAGAAGACTGTTATTGCCTATGCCGGAAGATTTGTGTGGTACAAGGATATCCATATTGTCATGGACGTGTATGACAGCTTTTCCCGGAGCGACATGTCTGGGGACGTGCTGTTTGTCATGATTGGTTCAGGTCCTGAAGAGACCGAGCTGCGGCGCCGGATGCCCAAAGCTGTTTTTCCCGGTTACCTTGTCGGTACCGAGCTTCCGGAAGCATATGCAAGCAGTGACCTGTTTCTTTTTCCCTCCACAACCGAAGCGTTCGGCAACGTCGTGCTGGAAGGTTTTTCATCGGGACTTCCTGCGGTGGTTTCAAATGCAGGCGGGTGCCAGGAGCTTGTTCGGCATGCCGATGGGGGATTCATTGCCGAAAAGGGCGATCACGGACAGTTTTACAACTTTTGTACACGGTTGATCCGAGACAGAGAACTGTACGTGAAAAAGCGCCAGAACGGGCTGGATTTTGCTGAAAAAATGTCCTGGCCTGTTATCAACGGAGCGCTTATTGAGCGGTACGGGGAGATTATAGAAGCAAAGGCAAAAGTAAAAAGTTAAAAGGCAAAAGGCTTAGATAGCCGGGACAACTATTCTCATTAGTCATTTTTCAATGGATAGGGTTCCATGATGTAGCCGAAGCAGTCCTGGTGAATAATCGTTTCATTTTTCGTGAACATGGAAGGGATCAGCTGCTTTCTGGTTACAATGTTGTTATTGTCCAGGCGGATATACTCATCGGTCACTTCTCTGTTACTGTTATCTGTCACCCGAAGACTGCAGCGGTTTTTTCCTGAAATGCCCAGTTTTGTTCCTGCAGGTACGGATGTAAAATTCAGTTCTTCCAGATCGTCTCTGAAGCACATGTCGACAGTGTCCCGGCAGTCCCCGAACCCGAGGTGTGAGTTGTCAGGTAAGGTTATTTTCGCAATAGTGTGAAAGATATTACTCTGTTTGTCGGATGGAGGACTGAAAAGCGTCTTTGCCGGTAGCGTAAGGCACTGGACGAGGTAGTCGTACACGTGGTTAAGGCCTTCGGCTTCTCCCGAAAACCCGCATTCAAGAGTGACCGACGGGCAAAGATGTGAAAGAGCCATTGAAATGACCTCATGCGGTTCCGTGAAATAAACGATTGTTTTGCTGAATCTGCGAGCCAGGTGTATAAATGAAGCATCGGTTCTGTTGATACAGGCGTAGTGAGGGTTTTTACCGGTGTTGTTGTGTATGTCGACGGCTGCATACAGCTGCTGTTTGGAAAGTTCCACAAGGACGGCTTTGGCAAGACGGTGTTCCGGAAGACTGTCGCCGTTCCAGATGCGGTTGTAGTCGGGTTCGTTTTCAAGCCTGCGCACCCCTTTTTTGGCTGCGGCAATATTGCCGATAAAGAGAATGATGCCTCTCGGAGCAGGCCTGGAGTCAAGGTTGAGTTCCTTGATGAGGTGCTGGATGGCAAGGAAACCTGTTGTCTCGTTGCCGTGCAACAGCACCGAGATGAAAATCGGAGGGGTAGCATTGCCTTCGATGTAGATAAGGGCGGGGCCGGGAAGGATCGAATCAAGCTTTTCAACCGGGATATCGGAAAGATATTCGGGAATTGCGTTGTAAAGATGAAGTTGTGGCGCGGGTATTGCCTCGTTTAAATCTTCCATGTGTGTACAGGTATCTGTTGATTCTGGTTCTCGTGGTAGGCGTGTGTCATCTCCTGAAATCTTGGGCCGTGACGGCGGATATACTCCTTTTGCCAGGCTGTGCCGGTTCTGCCGGTTATGACCCGGCGTTTGAGTATCCCGTCGAGATTATACCGGATCCGGTCATGGTCAACGCCTTTTTTCTGCAAAGAGCGGCCAGCACCGGCAAGAAGTTCTTCCAGCAGAATTTCCCTGACCGAAGATCGTTTTCCTCCTGTCCATACGATTCGGGCATCAAGCCCGTCTTTGGCTGCCATGTAGAAGTTTTTTCTTGCATCTTCAAAGGATATGTCTGCTTCAGGCGGTTTTTCCTGTTCGAGCAGAGAGTACATCGCTCCGTAGAAAAAGAGAATATTCGCTGCGATATCGGGGATGGAGGGGCCAGCGGATGGAACACGGTGTTCGATTCTCAGATGAGGCGTTCCCGAATCGTTCAGGCCGATCAGCGGGCGATTCCACCTCCAGATGGTGCCGTTATGAAGTCTCAGATGGTTCAGCCGGTTGAGATCTTCATCGAATATCTGAGGAAGAAGTACGGGAAAACCGTCGAGATTTTCAAGAAATACCTCTCTCAGGGAGTTGCGTACATAACCACTTCCAAATGTTACCCTGGAGATAACCCTGCCGTTTTTGTCGCTGAAGCACGGCAGTTTCACCGCCTGCTCGAAAAGCGGTATTCTGGTTTCACTCCAGAGTTCCCTGCCGAAAAGAAACGGAGAGTTTGCAGTGATTGCAACCATGGGGGCTGAGAGGATCTGGGCAATATTGTATTGGCGGGCGGCAGTTGCAGGAGAGACCTGCAGATGTATCTGCAGGGATGTCGAGGCGGCTTCGGCCATAACGTCATGATGGGTGACGTTGAGCGTGTCCTGTTCTCCCTCGATATGGATTTTCAGTGGTCTGCGTTTTCTTGAACGGAGTATCTCGCGGTTCAGGGCTGCGTATCGCTGTAGCGGAGAAATATGCTGCAGGGTAAGCATTCGGTCTTCGATAGTTGGGGGGATTCCTATCACGAGTATCCTGCAACCCATGGTTTCAGCATTGAGCACACAGGACTTCCAGATTTTCGCGAGTTCTGTATGCAGGTGGGCCGGGAGGTTTCTGTCAAGCGGATGAGGGCTGGTATTTATTTCAAAATTATATTTCGATAACTCAGGCACTACGAGACGGCTGTTGACCCGCTCAAGAAATTCCTCGTTTCGGGGAACCGGGATGTAGTTTTCGTTTACCAGCCAGCCCTCAAGCTCAAAACCACACATTTCACCGGTTTTCTCGAAAACATCCGAAGAAAACCAGTCCATAAGGATTTTTGTTTCTTTTCTCAGGTTTTCCCGGAACTGGCGAAAGTCCGATTCACTGAAGAAACCGCGCCCGATATTACTGCCCATAGTTTATTTATCCTCAAATACCGACTAATACAGCATCACATATGAAAATCTCAACAATCGCCGGGTGAGATGCAAATTATTAGTGACGCGGGGATATTGTCGATCCCGGCTTGTCGGGGTTGCTGAATCGTTGAGCTGTACTCGTACTCATAATCGGAAATAATATTTGCCGTGCTATGTGTTAGGAACAATTTTTTAACTTGTCGCTATATCGTTTATTACTATGAACCGGGTTGAAATCTCATGACTGACAAACGAATCGCCGAGTCTTTTATACTCGGAGCCCTGCTTTGTGCCGGGTTGGTTATTTCCTCATACGTTGTTTCCGACGGGTTCACGCGCTTCAAAGCGTATGAAAGGACGGTGGTCGTCAAGGGCTTGTCGGAACGGGAGGTGCCTGCTGATGTTGCCATCTGGCCGATTTCTTTTACCGTTGCGGCTGATGATCTTTCACTTCTTGTTGATACGCTTGCAGGACAAAATACCGTGGTCGTTGATTTTCTGCAGCAGAAAGGTTTCAAAAAAGAAGAGATCTCAATATCGGCCCCCTCGGTTATCGATCGCCAGGCGAGGGGATACGGTGACGCGAGTCGTTACCGGTATCGTTATGCCGGTACTTCGACAGTAAGCGTCTATACCAGTAATATCGGGCTGGTAAGGTCTGCAAGAGGTAATCTCGGTGAACTTGGGAGCGAGGGGATCGCCATTTCCGGTGAAAACTATGAGGCGCGTACCGAGTACCTGTATACAAAGCTTAACGAGGTCAAGCCCGACATGATAGAAGAGGCAACCAACAATGCCAGAGCTGTCGCTGAAAAGTTTGCCGAAGATTCAGGCAGCCGTCTTGGAAAGATTAAGCGGGCAAGTCAGGGGCAGTTTTCGATAACAGACAGGGACAGCAATACCCCTTACATAAAAAAAGTCAGGGTGGTTTCCACGCTGGAATACTACCTGGTTGATTAGAGGCCGGAAGCAAGGCAATCAAGCCGTTTTTGACTTTTTGGTATGCCTGAACAAACATTCAAATCAGGAAAAGCGTATTCTGCACTCTTCAGGAGTGTTGAGACGGTTTTTGCTTTGATTCGTAACTGGATACTGCCGCTTGTTCTGTTTTTCTTTCCGTCGCTTGCTTTTTCAGCAGGGGAGGGGGAAAGGATGCTGGTTATCGGTACCAAGCAGGCGCCCCCTTTTTCCATGAAAAACGCAGAGGGAACTTGGGAAGGTATCGGTGTGGAGTTGTGGAACAAAATCGCCCTGGATAATGGGTTTTCATTTGAGTTTAGGGAATCGGAGCTGGCCGATCTTCTTGAAAAAGTGGCAGCCGAAAAACTTGATGCCTGTGTTGCAGCAATAACCGTAACCGCTGATAGAGAACATCTTGTTGATTTTTCCCAGCCCTTTTTTTTATCGGGACTTGCGATTGCGGTAAGGGAAAAAGGTTCGAGTTGGGGGCGCGTGGTTCAGGTTTTTTTCTCTTCAGGATTTTTGCGGATTGTTACACTCCTTTCACTGGTATTGCTTGTTTCTGGATTTCTCGTATGGTTTTTTGAGCGGGTTAAGAATCCGGAGCAATTCGGCGGAACGCCGGCGCAGGGAATCGGGGCCGGGTTCTGGTGGGCGGCGGTTACCATGACGACGGTTGGGTACGGTGACAAAGCTCCGAAAACTCCAGGCGGGAGGTTGGTCGCTCTTGTGTGGATGTTTGCGAGTCTTGTGATTATTTCAGGTTTTACTGCGGCGATTACAACTGCGCTTACGGTTGGTTCTCTCGATACCCCTGTTAAAGGACTGCATGATCTCCACGCTGTAAGGACAGGAACGGTGAGTGGTTCTACAAGTATGCAATATCTTGCAGAAGCATATATCTCGTTTCATGAGTTCGAAACAATTCAGGATGCGTTGCAGGCTCTTCAGAGCGGCAATATCGATGCTGTCGTATACGATGAACCGATTCTGCGTTATATGACAGATGCCGGTGATTTCAAAGGCATTCGGGTTCTGGAGCAGTCTTTCAGGCTTGAATATTATGCAATCGCTCTTCCGCCCGGCAGCCCCCTCACGGAAAAGATCAACCGCTCTCTTCTGCAGTATACTGCATCCAAAGAATGGCGTATGATTCTTTTCAAATATCTCAACTATGCTTTCTGACGATAGTCTCCGAGTTCCCGGAGGCAAGCCGGAACTGGGAATAATGCATAAAATGGGTATTTTTTTGTAAGCATAACTTGTATTCCTCTTTTCTTGAAGAGAGGGGAACGCTCAACCGGGGTTGATACATGTCTGCAACTACCGTTGGAGTGGGGGTTAGTCACCGCGAGGACTCTTTTGGGGCAGGTGGTGAAGCAATCAGTCTTGCTTTCGAAAAAACCGAAGGAAAAGCTGACGTCCTGATTGTTTTCGGAGCAATGCGATTTGATCATAAAGACCTGTTGGCAGGCATTACGGCTGTTGCCGGAGATGTTCCCATGGTTGGCGGAACGACGGCAGGAGAGATTTCTCCGGAAGGTTTTTCAGAAGGGTCGGTTGTCGTTATGGCAATTCGCTCATCTGGATTGGCGTTCCATACCGGCATCGGACGGCGTATGAGCAGGGATGAAGATGCCTGTGCAAGAGCATTGATCGCAGATATTCTTTCCCGGGCTACTACTGAGGATTTTTCTTCCCTCTTGGTGTTTCCCAATGGTATGGGTGGAGACGGTTTGAATGTTCTTAAAGGACTTCAGGGCGTGCTTGGACGAGATTTTGAGATTGCCGGAGGGTATCTCGGTGATGATATGCGCTTCAAACATACATTTCAGTATTATAACGGCAAAGTATACCGGGATGCAATTGTCGGCTTTCTTGTTTCTTTTAAGGAGGGTTACCGTACCGGTATAGGAGTGAGAAGCGGGTTTGAATCGATTGGGAACAGTTTCTATTGTACATCTTCGGAAGGAAATGTTGTCAGGGAATTCGACAATGTGAGTGCCCTTGAGCTGTACAAGGAATTTCTTGGCGATGAACGTTCCGGGCGGCTGCCGGGGATCTGTATGGAGTACCCGTTCGGGCTTATTGATGAAGACGCCGGTCATTCAGGCAAGCGGCATTTTCAGCTTCGTTGCGGTTTGAACGTGGATAAGAAGAACGGGACAATAACCCTTGCAGCTTCGATACCCGAAGGCAGTGCCGTTACGCTTACATCCGGTTCCAGGGGAGATATTATCAACGGTGCACGTGAGGCGGCTGAACAGGCAATGCAGTGCCTTCGGTGCGCAAGGCCGGAATTAATCGTTATGTTCAGTTGTGTGGGTCGTAAGCTGGTGCTTGGCAGAAGAACCCCTGAAGAGGTTGATGTTGTCAGGAAATGCATTGGATACGATGTGCCGATTATCGGTTTTTATACCTATGGGGAGATTGGACCTATCGACAGGTCGGTTGAAAAGCTCGCCGAAGCCAAGTTTCATAACGAAACCGTTGTTCTTTGGGTATTAGGATTGGCATAACCCTTCCTGAACGTTATGGATAGTAGCAAGCCCTCATATAAGGAACTCGAACGGCAGCTTGCCGGACTGAAGCGGCAGGCGGTCGAGAGCAAGAAGATCGAGCAGGAACTGCTTGAAAAACAAAACGCTCTTCGGGAGCAGAATATCAACCTTATCAGAAAGTCTATAGAGCTGTCCGACTTGAGACGGCAGCTTGAGGACAAGAACTATGAACTGGAGCTGTCGACGGAAAGACTCGACACTACACTTATGTCGCTCCGCAAGAGTGAAGACACCCTGAGTTCCGTGCTATCAAACAGCCCTGATACTATTGTTGCCGTTGATGCTTCATACAGGATCATCTACATTAACCGGAGTATGCCGGGATACCAGACAGGAATGTCGGTCGGTGAATATTTATGTACGCATATCGCAGAAGACCGGCATGGGATCTATCATGCAACGATTGAAAAGGTATTCAGGACAGGAAAGACCGCCAAACTTGAAAGCCGGGTGGTACAGGCGGACGGCAAGAGTGTCGATTTCGAGTCACGGTTCGGCCCCTGTGTGCAGGATGGTGTTGTTACCTCTGTCGTGATGATATCCACGGATATCTCCGAACGAAAAAGGATAGAGAAAGAGCTCAAGCGTTCTCTCGACGATTTCGAGCGGTTCAACCGGTTTATGGTCGGCAGAGAGCAGAGAAACCTGGAACTTAAAGAGGAGGTTAACCTGCTGTGTGCCGAACTCGGCGAACCTCCCCGCTATACTGTAAGCAGAGATAGCGAGAAAGGTATTTTTGTTCCATTTGTCGCTGAACAGGATTCCCAGGGAAGGCACGGAACTGATAACCCTGGCAAGCAGAAACCGCAGAATACCGTAGATCCGGAAACGCTCAAGCGTCGGCAGAGAGATGCGCTCATAAGTCTTGTGGAGGATGCAAACAGGGCAAGAAACGAGCTTATGATCGCAAACAGGAAGCTTGAGGAATCGATTGCTCGTGCGAATACAATGGCGGCAGAGGCAGAAGCGGCAAATCAGGCTAAAAGCGAATTTCTGGCGAATATGAGCCATGAGATCCGCACACCGATGAACGGGGTTATCGGTATGTCGGAACTGCTCCTTGAATCAGGGCTTAACAAGGAGCAGCGGAAGTTTGCCGAAACAATCAGCGCCAGTGGGAATAATTTGCTGAATCTGGTTAATGATGTGCTTGATTTTTCGAAAATTGAGGCAGACAAGCTTGAGATCGAGCACATAGATTTTGACCTTCTTGACCTGCTTGAGGAGATCTTTGGGATGTTCTGGTACAAAGCCAGGGAAAAAAAACTCGAATATACTTTTCTGCCTGACTTCAATATGCCGTTTCGTTTGAAGGGGGATCCGGGCCGCATCAAGCAGATCATGGTTAACCTCATAAGCAATGCTATCAAGTTTACGCATGAAGGTGAAATTCTCGTGAATGCCGAGCTTGAAGAGGATTTGGGAGATCATGCTCGAATTCGTTTTACGGTGTCCGATACGGGGATAGGTGTTGAAGGCGACCGCAGGGAAGCGATTTTTGAACCTTTTGTTCAAGCAGATGGCTCAGCAATCCGCAAATACGGAGGTACTGGGCTTGGACTGTCGATTTCAAACAGACTGGCGAGGAAAATGGGATCTGAAATACATCTGAGAAGCACGCCGGGAGAAGGAGCGATGTTCTGGTTTGTGCTTGATCTTGTCAAGCAGGATCCCAAAACTGATCCGGCTGCAGATGAAATGTTTACCCTGCTGGCCGGGACAAGGGTATTTCTCATTGATCCCTGCCAGGCTACCCGGAAACTTATGAAGATATTTTTTTCTCTCTGGAACTGCTCTTTTGAAGAAGCTGTTGACAGCCGTTCGGGATTAAGGAAATTGCAACAGACGGCAGAGAAAGGTGTTTTCTGGGATATTGTGCTGATAGCGTTGACGGATTCCGAAAAAGGGATGAAAGCGGCTATAGAAAAAATCAAGGTTCATGAACAGCTAAGAAACAGTGTGCTTGTTGCATTGATGCCGTCGGGGGATCATGAAAGTTTACAATGGGTCCCATGGAAACATGTTGTGGCACGCCTTCAGAAACCGGTTCGGAGTAAAGAGCTCTATGAATGTGTTGCTGGTCTGTTGAGGCCGGGCAAGCTCCATCCGAAGATGTCGGAAGAAAAAAAACGTAATGTAAAGGAAGGCGCTTCGAAAAAGAAGAGAAAGGGTTTCAGGATACTCCTGGTTGAGGATAGCCATGTTAATCAACTGGTTGTGCTTTCAATGCTTCAGAAAGAAGGGTACAGCGCCGACGTTGTGGAGAATGGAGTTCAAGCGCTTCAGGCAATGCAGAGTGTTCGTTACGATCTTGTACTGATGGATTGTCAAATGCCTGAAATGGATGGGTATGAAACGACGGGACACATAAGGGAAGGGAAGAGTAGCGTGAAAAACCCGGATGTTCCAATTGTCGCTATTACGGCCAATGCATTGAAAGGAGATCGTGAAAAGTGCCTCCGGGCAGGAATGAATGATTATCTGGCAAAACCTGTCAAAAAAATAGAAATTGTCAATGTGCTTGAAAGGTTTCTATATGAAAGATCCTCAGACCGACAAGATCGGAATCGCGAGTTTGTTAGCAACAATCAAAATTCCCATACTATCAGCATGAGTAACAGTACGATATTTCAGGAAAAGGAAATGCTTGAAAGGCTGCAGCATGATACGGAAGTTGTCAGGGTGATCATCGAAAACTTTATTGACGATATTCCTCAGCAGTTTTCCAGGATAAAAGATGCTCTCAGAGAAAGTTCTGCAGAGGATGTTCATCTGAGGGCGCATGCCATAAAAGGTGCAGCCCTTATGGTAGGAGGCAATATGCTTTCGAGAGCAGCACAGAAAGTCGAAATGGCAGCCAAGTCGGGTGATCTTCGTGAGGCAGGGCGATTGCTGCCGGATATGGAGACGCAGTTTGCTGCTTTGATGCGCAGAATGGAGAAAGCGGGATGGATTAAAAAGGGGAAATCCGCAAAAGGGAGGGCATAGATATGAAGCTTGGTTTTATCGGCCTTGGAAAAATGGGGGCGAACATGGTAGAAAATCTTCTTGACCATGAGCATGAAGTGGTTGTCTACGATCTCTCTCAGGAGGCTGTTGCAAAACTGACCGGGAAAGGTGCCCACCCCGCGGATTCGCTTGAAGATATGGCTGCTCAGCTTGTACGCCCAAGGGTTTTCTGGCTTATGGTGCCATCGGGGAAACCCGTTGATGCAACACTGGGTTCGCTTCTTTCTGTACTGGAAACCGGTGATATCGTTATAGACGGTGGTAATTCGAACTATCATGATACTCTGAGAAGGAGCGGGGAGCTTTCCGAAAAGGAGATCCATTTTATAGATGTAGGCACAAGTGGCGGCCTGGAAGGAGCGAGAAGCGGCGCATGCATGATGGTTGGTGGAAACCGCGATGTTTTTGGTTTGCTGATGCCTGTTTTTGAAGACCTTTGTGTCCCCGGCGGTTACGGTTATATGGGGGAGTCAGGTGCTGGACACTTTGCGAAAATGGTACACAACGGGGTTGAATACGGTATGATGCAGGCGATAGGGGAGGGGTTCGATATTCTCGAAAACAGTGAGTTTCCATTTGATCATCATGAGGTTGCAAGAGTATGGACAAACGGTTCGGTTATAAGAGGATGGCTTATGGATCTTGTGGCCAGGGCATTTGAGCGGGACGGGGAACTCAGCTATCTTTCCGGGGAGATAGCCGATTCGGGCGAAGGCAGATGGACAATCGAGACAGCGCTTGAGCAGAGGGTTTCCATTCCGGTTATTGCCAATGCTCTTTTCAGGAGGTATCGCTCACGATCACAGGAGAATTTTTCAGACAAGGTCGTTGCAGCCCTGCGCCATGAATTCGGCGGCCACGGTTTTACTGCCAAATCGAAGTAGTGCAGGACATTATGAACAGGCAACTGGATAATTTTACTTTTGTTTTGTTTGGAGCGAAAAGCGACCTCGCTTCGAGAAAGCTGCTCCCATCACTCTATCGGCTGGCCCGCTGGGGCCAGCTCCCGGAAAAATACAGGATTATAGGTGTGGCCCGTTCAGATATCGGCCATGCTGCGTTCAGGACTCTTGCCAGAGAAAGCATCATAGCTCATGCACCGGAAACGATTGGCGACGAATCCCAACTGGACTCTTTTTGTGAAAATCTCTACTATGTCTGTGCCGATTTTACACAATCTGAGGGATATGTTTCCTTGCGGGAGGAGATAGACAGGGGGATTGCACATGAGGCTTCCTGCAGCAACCTGCTTTTTTATCTTTCCACGCCTCCCGGTCTGGCTCCGCACATTATTGACAATCTTGAAAAAAACGGGCTGGGCGGCAAAAGCATAACCTGTAAAGGATGGCGGAAAGTTGTTATTGAAAAACCCTACGGGTTCGACCTTGAAACAGCGCGTGAACTCAATGCCATTGTCGCCGGGGCTTTTCATGAAGAGCAGACTTACCGGATAGACCACTACCTCGGCAAGGAGCCTGTTCAGAACATTCTTGTTTTCCGCTTTTCCAACGGTATGTTTGAACCATTATGGAACAGGCAGTATATCGACAATGTCAGCATTACCATCGCTGAAGATTTCGGTATCAGAACCAGGGGGGCATATTATGAAAAGTCCGGTCTGCTTCGTGACATTATACAGAATCACGGCCTGCAGTTGCTTGCTTCAATTGTGATGGAACCTCCGGTCGATCTCAGTGCTGAAGCGGTACGGGACGAAAAGGAGAAGGTTTTGCGGTCTCTGCGGCCATTGACAACGGATAATGTCAGGAAGAATGTTGTGCTTGGGCAGTACGAAGGGTACAGGGATGAGGAAGATGTAGCCCCCGACTCTATAGTGGAAACATATGCGGCTGTACGATTGTATGTCGATAACTGGCGGTGGAAAGGTGTTCCTTTTTATATGAAAGCGGGCAAGAATCTGGCGAAACGTGTTACTGAAATTGTTATTACCTTCAAATGCCCCCCACAGAACTTTTTCGGCCACCCTGAGAGCTGCAGCTATACGGCAAATCAGATCATCATTCAGGTTCAGCCTGAAGAAACTATCGCGATTCGGTTTGGTGCAAAAAGGCCCGGAAAAGAATTGGTAACCGATCCGGTCTTTATGAAGTTTGATTACAAAACTTCTTTCGAGAGCAAAAAGATGTCGCCTTATCAGCGTCTTCTGCTTGATGCAATGGTTGGGGACCAGATGCATTTTGTCCGTCAGGATACTGTAGAGAGCAGTTGGGCCGTTATTGACAGTATCCGTGAATCAATGAAAGGTGTTGTGCCTGAACCTTATCCGGTGCATTCCTGGGGGCCGGAACTGAAATAGTGACAAGTGACGGGAAACGAGTGACAAGTTGCTCAAAAGC
>JAKSCY010000541.1 GCA_022360355.1 Chlorobiales bacterium | reverse complement strand
GGTAACCTTCCTCGTCCGTCTTGACGAGATCGCCGGACCAGACGGCAAGCTCCGGATTCGGCAACTCCGGAATACGCGCCGGCAGCGGCCGAAAGCGCTCCGCCGTGCGCTCGGGGTCGTTCCAGTAGCCGAGTGCAACGAGTGCGCCGCGGTGTACCAGCTCTCCAGGCTCTCCCGGTTGGCACTGTTCGCCGTTCTCGTTGACGACCAGAATCTCCGCGTTCGGGATTGCCTTGCCCATCGACGTTGGCCTGCTTGCAACCTGCGCGGGCGGCAGATAAGTGGACCTGAAGGATTCCGTCAAGCCATACATCAGGAACACGTCGGTCTGCGGTAGTTGCTCGCGCAGCGTCGACAGCGTCGTCACCGGCATGGCGCCGCCGGTATTGGCGATACAACGTAGGGTCTGACGGACCGAATCGGGCCACTCCAGCGTTGCGAGCTGGTTCCACAGTGGCGGCACGCCGTTGAGCGTTGTCGCCGAATGGCGTTCGGCTGCTCTTATGACGTCTTTCGGCACCAGGTAGTTGAGCAACACGACCCTGGCGCCTGCCGCAAATCCGGTCGTCAACTGACTGAAGCCGGCGTCGAAAGAGAACGGGAGAACGGCCAGGATGACGTCTTGCGGCGAATTCTCCAGATAGGCGTTGACGCTCTCGGCGCCGCAGACCAGATTCCGGTGGCTCAGTATGACGCCTTTGGGTTTGCCCGTGCTGCCCGAGGTATAGAGGATGGCCGCGGGGTCGATATCGATACTCGGACCCCGTGCGGTCGCTGTGTCGGCGGGTGGGACATCGGCAATTGTTTCGTCCCAAACGGTAACCCGGGCAGACTCGTCGCCGTGTGCCGCCGGCGGTTTCTCGCCGCGAGCCAGGACAATCCTTTGGAGGCGGGCATCCTCCGGCTCCGACCGGCTCAACAGTTGCCACCGCTGGCTCGTCGTGACGAGGACCTTCGCGCCACAGTCGGCGATGATGTGCCAAACCTGTTCCGCTTTCAGAACGGGATTGACGGGCACGAACATGCCGCCAACCATGGATGTCCCAAAAACCGCGGCGACCAACTCGGTTTGTTTCGGCAGATAACAGGCGATGCGATCGTTACGAGATATACCCGCAGCCGACAGACCGGCCGCGAAACCTTTGCCGAGGCCGAGTAGTTCCGCATAAGTGATCGCTGTATCGCCATCGATCAGCGCAACGCTGTTCGGCTGCGCTGTCGCGGTATCGACGAGCAGTTCGTGTAACAGTCGGCCCATTTGGCAGATGAATCCAGCAGGTTGGTATGCGCCGTCGACACCGGGCGGGACCGGTCCGGCGGCGTGGCGTAGTGTGCAGCTTGCTTGCAGCGTAGTCTACGCCTTCGGCGGATTATGTGAATACTTTCACAAAGTTGGACCCGCCGGGCCACGACCCTCGGCGTCG
>JAKSCY010000675.1 GCA_022360355.1 Chlorobiales bacterium | reverse complement strand
TTATTCAATAACAACAATAAAAAAAACAACTTAAACTCTTTTCAGAAAAGATCATTACATTTGTTGTACATGCATTATTGGCCGCTGTCATTCTCACCCATAGTTTTTGAATTTGTTTTGGCTGGCACTTCAAAACCACAAAGGACGGCAGCTCTTAAAACATCTTCAAAAAAGAAAGCATCGGCTGGACAGAAACAGTCCTTCCCAACCGGAGCCAACCCCTCTATAACCGACATTTCCAGACGTCGCCCCGAACCTTGTTCAACAAGTAGTAACAGTTACAATGAGCCTTTATTTTAATACCGCATTCCTCCTGCATTCAATCGATGCCTGGGAGCAGGATCGCAAGGAACGATTCAATCTTGCTTCCCTGACAAAATCCTTTCATGAATCGGTCCCTGTGCTGGATTTTCTTGACTGGAAAATTACGGCTGTCGAACGGGGTTATACTGAAACCGTGCTCCCGTTAACCCCCAACGCATCCAACCAGTATATTACCCATCAGGCCGCATTGATGCTCCTCGCCGCCGATTACACCGGTGGCCTTGCCCTAGCCTCACTGTTGCATATGGTGCCGATAATCGGCTTCTGGCCATCTGTCGATGATAATGCCGCCTACATGTGGGGAGCAAAAGCCCACATTCACTGGTTTGCTCCCAGTTGCCACGATCTGACATGCAAAGCAGCAATAGACAGAAGCAAATGGGAGATGCTGGCAAAAAGATATGCGAACAGTAACAAAGTAGTAGTAACTATTCCAGTAAAGATGTTTAATGGAAAGAAACTTGTTGCAGAGGCTGATTTCACTTACTGGGTGCAGGACATTAATGGTCTGAAACGAAATGCCTTCGATGTCCAAAAAATCAATGTGCTCTATGAACACAAGACAAAAACAACCGCAAAACTCATTGTCGGACTGCGAGCGTTAGAGCAGGAACAACCTGCTGGAGAACGACGGTTTGATGATCCTTATGCCCTTATGTTGGCAGGAAAACACGGCATTACTCTGGCCAGACGGTTTAGCACAGCCACTCCACAATTGCAAAATATGGTGACAGCCCGAACTCTCCATCTTGACAAAACCACTATACAGTTCTCTCAGGACAAACCAACATGCAATGTTGTCAATATCGGCGCAGGCTATGACAGCAGATTTTGGCGGTTGAATATTGAAAACGCCGTCATTTACGATCTCGACTTACCGGTCATGCTGAACGAGAGAAAGAGAATTTTCGATTACAGCAAAAAAAAGACCATACACAATGTTGACATCGACCTCAAGCTCCAGTCCATAGACACAGCATTGTGTGAAACAGGCGATTTCGATCCTGGCCTACCAACTTTCTTTATCTGGGAAGGCGGATCGATGTATTTTCGTGATGAAGATATCGATACCATCCTGACCTCCATCACAAAGATAATGCCCCACGGCTCCTGTTTCTGGTTCGACTATGTCTCAGAAGATCTGATTGAAAACAACACCGGCGTTAGGGAGGCTGAAGATTTTATGAAAAATATGCGTAAAATGGGAGAACCGTTCATTAATGGTTATAATGACATCGGTGTTCTTGCCGAAAAATATCATCTCACTATAGAACAGGACACCCATTCAGGCACCGTGCTCGGTATTGAAGAAGATATCTACAAACACTACAGTTTTTGTATTCTTAGGGGAGAATAACAACCATGGTCTTCAGACATGCCTCAAGATCCACTCTCCTGAAAAAGGGGGTGGACTTTCTCCGAAAAGATTATGAACGCAACGAGTTCACGATAGACCTTGCGCGATACGTCGGCTTCTGGGCACACCCTCTTTACTATGTGATATGGACGGCTATTCTGCCGCAGCCTTATGAATCTCCCTTGTTGCGCTTTGCCTCTGCGATCACCTTTATTCCCCTGTTTTTCTTCAAGCATTATCCTGTAAGCTTCAGGCCCTGGGTAAACCTCTACTGGTATCTGTGGTTAACCCTTACTCTGCCGGTAATATTCACCTTCCTGATGTTGATGAACAACTTTTCAGGGATGTGGCTGGTATGCGAAACCATGATGCTTCTTGTTTTTATAATATTTATTCCCAATTCTTTTTTAATGACGTTTCTATTGACGACAGGCATGTCGATCGCCTATGCCGGTTTTGTTTTTTCTACAGGAACCCACTTGGTCATTACTACTGAAATCATTGAATACCTGATACCTATCCCAATGGCTATACTGTTGGGATTGCTGTTTAGCTACACGACAAAGAGGGGTGCAATGGCCCAAGAGAAAAACAGGGTCCTGCAATCCCTTGCCGGCAGCATCGCCCATGAAATGCGCAACCCGCTCGGACAGATCCGTCACTGCCTGAACAGCATCCAGAAACTGCTACCCCCTTTCCATCCAGAACGACCCGCCGAATCAATCAACAAGAGATCACTCGACCGGATCTATCATAGTGTAGCACATGGACAGATGGCGGTGAAACGCGGTGCACAAGCGGTAGATATGGTTCTCAGCGAGATTCGGGAAAAACCGATCAACCCGGACAGTTTCACCTATCTCTCCGCCGTGCGGATCACACGGAAAGCACTCGATGAGTATGGTTATGACTCGGAAAATGAACGCAGGAGGGTGCATTTCGATACGCGTGAAACGTTTACCTTTCGCATCGACGAAACTCTCTTTATCTTTGTCCTTTTCAACCTGCTGAAGAATGCGATCTACTACTTCAGGAACCATGCCGACAGTGAAATCCGGATCCGGCTGAAAAATGGGAATCATTACAACCACCTTTTTTTTCGGGACACGGGACCGGGTATTGCCAAAGAGGATCTGCTGCACATCTTTGACAGTTTTCATACCAGCGGCAAAAAAGGTGGAACCGGCCTCGGGCTCGCTTATTGCAAGCGGGTGATGAAGGCTTTCGGCGGGGATATCCACTGCAACTCGGTAAAAGGGAAATACACCGAGTTCACCTTATCATTTCCGGCTGTGGATACAAAAAAGCTGACCGATTACACCGCCCGCGTGCTTGCAAACGCACTGCCTGATTTCCGCGGAAAGCGATTGTTGATTGTCGATGACGAGCATCGTTACCGCATGACGGTGAGAGAGCATCTGCTGCCCCTGGAGGTGGAAATCGATGAGGCGGCAAACGGCCGTGAGGCACTGGCCCGGGCAGCAAAAAATCATTACGATCTCATCATCATGGACCTGAACATGCCGGTGATGAACGGCTATGAGACTGTCGACAGGCTGCGTCGTGGTGAGGCTGGAGCAGAAGCGGGTGCAACCCCTGTAATCGCCTACAGCGCCCAGCCAGCCTATATTGCCCAAACCATGGCGGAAAAGGCGGGAATGCAGGCTTTTCTCGCCAAGCCATACAGCCAGGCCGAACTGGTCAACGCATTGCGCGCGGTTTTCTATACAGAGTCGTGCGGACAGTTTGAGACCGTTACGCTTGACGGTCAACGGGCACTGCTTGTCGATGACTCGGCCCTGAACCGTGATCTGCTCGCCATGAGCCTGACCGATGCCGGCCTGCAGGTGGCGGTGGCAGAAAATGGAGCAGAGGGCTGGGATATGCTTCAGAGAAAGGAGTTTGACTTGCTGATCACCGACATCCGGATGCCTGAGATGGATGGACTGGAACTGACCAGCCTGCTCCGTGCCAGTGCCGAGAAGCATCTGCACCGAATGCCGGTCATCGGACTGAGCGGTGCAGCAGAAGAAGAGGAAGCTGCAAGGGCAGCAGGAATGAATGATTTCCAGCTCAAAACCGATAGCCCGGATCTTCTGATCGCCTCTATCAAGAAGCTGCTGGCCTCGTCCCCCACAGCGAATCCAACAGATGTCACGCCATCCCCGATGAATCCCGCCGCCTCTGCAGCATCGCACGGGTTGTCGCCAGTCGATATGCAAAATCTTTTCAAGACGTTCCTCGACGAGTTTCGTAATACCCCG
>JAKSCY010000185.1 GCA_022360355.1 Chlorobiales bacterium | reverse complement strand
TGCTGTTTTCTTTCAGGCGGTTCAAAACCTCTATGCCGTCAATGTTTGGCAAACCGATATCGAGAACGATTGCACTGGGATGGTAATAGTCAGCAAAGTGCAATCCCGTTTCTCCGTCGCTGGCTACCAACGCTTTGTAGCCTCGTTGTATTGCAAGATCAAGCAACACTTTCGAGAAGTTATCGTCGTCTTCGATGATGAGAAGAGTTTTGTCTTCTTTGGCGATAATTGCACGGTCATCTTTTACCAGCTCGCTTTTGGATGGAGATTTAGCAACTGCGACCGGTTCGACTGTTGCCGGTTGATCTGATATTGCTTCCACACCTTGCTCTTCAGTTTTGTCTTTGGGTTCAAACCGTTCAGGCAAGATCAACACAAATTCGCTTCCTTCATCAGGAATGCTTGTAACCTGTATTTCTCCACCCAGTAATCTGGTCAGTTCACGAGATATGGAAAGTCCCAAACCCGTTCCGCCGAACCGGCGGCTTGTTGTTCCATCAACCTGCAGGAATGCTTCAAAAATTATCGACAACTTGTCTTCCGGTATTCCAATTCCCGTGTCCTTGACGGAAAACGCTATTAAACCGTCATCGCTCTGTGTCAGCGAAGGATTTGTCGTTTTACCGGAGAATCTGTTTATGGATACCTCAACGTTACCGCTCTCTGTGAATTTGATGGCATTCGAAATCAGGTTTTTAAGCACCTGCTGCAGTTTTTGAGTGTCAGAAAAGATGGATGCAGGCAGCATGTCATCCAAACGTATGCTGAAATGTAACCCTTTTTCTTCAGCAATATGAGAGAAGGATTTTTCGAGAGTGGACGAAACGCTTTCGAGGCTGACTTCTTCGAGGCTCAACACCATTTTGCCTGCTTCGACCTTTGACAGATCAAGAATCTCATTGATGAGTTTATGCAGGTCGGCACCGGACGAATGGACGGTCCTGATCAGTTCCTGCTGCTCTTCTGTCAATTCACCCTTTTTCTCACCTAACAATATCTGGGATAGCATTATGATGCTATTCAACGGTGTTCGTAACTCGTGAGACATATTAGCCAGGAATTCACTTTTGTATTTACTTGCCTGTTCAAGATCCCAGGCTTTTCTTTCAATATCTTTTTGAGCGCGTCTGAGATGATCGTTTTTAACCCTGATAGCGTCCCGCTGCTCCTCCAGGGCTATGGACTGATCTTTCAGTTCCTCGTTTGCGACCCTTAGCTCTTCGCTCTGATCTCTGAGCCGCTCTTCCGATTCACGAAGAATTCTGGCCTGTTCCTCAAGCTCTTCATTGGTAACTCTTAATTCCTCCTGTTGAGCCTGGAGTTCTTCTGCCTGTTCCTGAGTTTTGGTAAGTAACTCTCTGGTTCTCGTACGTGCCTGCATGGAGGTAATGGCAATGGAGATGTTTTTCGGTACCAGTTCAAGCAGTTCTACTTGTTCTTTACTAAAGGGTTCGAGCTTTGCGAGTTCGATCACTCCAACAAGTTTCTGATCAAGCAGCAGAGGAATTGCAATGATATGGTTTGGCGAGGTTTCTCCCAGTCCTGAACGTACCTTGATATAGTCTTCCGGAACGTCTGAAATCTGGATCGTTTTCTT
>JAKSCY010000814.1 GCA_022360355.1 Chlorobiales bacterium | reverse complement strand
TGGAGCCCCACCCGCTCCCGGACAGCCCGGCACTCCTCGCCCACCGGGCCGTGCCAGTTGGTCCGCTGGAAGCTGAGGACGTCCTGGGGCTCGACCCCTTGGGGGGCGAACCAGTTGGGCCGCTCCCAGCCAAAGGTCTGGCCGAAGGAGGCTCCGGCTTGGGCCAGGAGGTCGTGGATGGGGATGGTCTTGACCGGCCGGCCGGCCGGGCGCTCCTCGTTGGGAAAGCCGATGGCGTACTCCATGGGGTAGTTCTGCTGGATCTTGGCCAGGGTGTACTCCTTGGTGGCAAAAGAGCCGAAGCGACGGGAGTCGATCTCGGTCAGGTCGATGGAGGGCTCACCCTCCACGATCCACTCGGCCAGGTAGCGGCCCGAGCCGCCGGCCTGGGTAATGCCAAAGGAGAAGCCGGCGATGATATAGAAGTTCCGGAGCCCCAGGGCCGGGCCCAGGAGAGGGTTGGAGTCCGGGGTATAGGTGATGGGGCCGTTGACGATGTGCTTGATCCCCACCTCGGCCAGGGCCGGAACACGCTCCACCCCGGCCATGACCCAGTCCTGGATCCGCTCCAAGGCCGGGGGGAGCTCGGCCTGGGAGTAGTCCCAAGGCGGGCCGTCCGGCTTCCAGGGCTGGCCCGGGTTCTCGTAGGGGCCGATGAGGAGGCCGTAAAGCTCCTGGCGGAGATAGTAGGAGGCGTCCGGATCGCGGAGGAGGGGCATCTCCGTTCCCAGGGCGACCAGCTCCGGGACGTCGTCAAAGAGGACGTGCTGGTGCTCCATGGCGATAATGGGCAGATCCAGCCCTACCATCCGGCCCACGGCCGAGCCCCACAGCCCGGCCGCGTTGACCACGATCTCACAGGTGATGGTTCCCTTTTCGGTGACCACCTCCCACTCGCCCGAGGGTTTCAGGTTTATGGCCGTGACCGGGTTGAAGCGCTGAATCTCGGCCCCCTTGGCCCTGGCTCCCTTGGCCAGGGCCTGGGTCAGCCCGGAGGGGTCCACGTGGCCGTCATCAGGATGATGGAGCCCGCCCTTCAGGCCGGAGGTGGAGATGAGAGGGTAGAGCTCCTTGATCTCCTTTGGGGTGACCACCTGGGAGGAGACGCCGATGAGGCTGTCCTTGCCGGCCACGTGCTTGAACTCGGTCAGCCGGTCCTGGCTGGAGGCCAGGCGGAGGCTGCCGGTCCGGTGCCAGCCGGTGGGCTGGTCGGTCTCGGCCTCCAAGGTCTGGTAGAGCTCCACCCCGTAGGCGTGGATCTTGGTCATGTTGAAGCTGCGGTTGTAGAGGGGGGTGTTGCCGGCCGCCAGCCAGGTGGAGCCGGAGGTCAGCTCGTCCTTCTCCACCAGGACCACGTCCGACCAGCCCAGCCTGGTCAGGTGATAGAGGGTTGAGCAGCCGACGATCCCGCCGCCGATGACCACCACCCGGGCCTGTGTCTTCATGGCGCGCTCCTTGTGTCAGACGATTGATGGGAACCACCGGGCAAAAGACCGCTGCCGATGGTGAGTAACAGCTTACCATTATCCTCAGGAAGGGGGTCGGTAATTTATCGACGGCTTTTTGACGGGGCGAAGCAGTCAATTTTTATGGGTGAGAGATGGTGGGAACATTAAGGGTTTGATTCTGATACCGAACCCAAAGCCCCCTCACCCTTACCTCTCCCCCGCGGAACTTATTTAGACTTGGGGGGAGAGGGGCCGGAGGGGGAGGCCAGAGGCTTAAATTGCGGTCATGGTGGATGTTTCGTCAGGCAATATAAAGACCGCGAAAGGTGGGTTACGCTTCGCTAACCCACCCTACGACCCATAGGTTTTAAACTTAATGTGGCGTTTGGGGTTCTTCCCTAGGAGCCAGGTTCTGACTGGTAGATTGGGGGGAAGGCCGGGAAAGGTTGGTTAACCACCCTTCGACATTACAGCCTATGACAGTAGCGGGTAGTGTCGAGCGAGGAGGGTTATCCGCCGAGGAGCTGGATTCCCGTTTTGCTGGAATGAAGCAGCAATGCTGCCAGGGGTGTGACCCTGGCAGCAAGG
>JAKSCY010000424.1 GCA_022360355.1 Chlorobiales bacterium | reverse complement strand
TTGAAATAGCTGTATTTATTGAGCCCTTTCTGAGTTCCGACCCAGATAGTTCCCGATTTATCCACGAACAGGGACAGGATTCTATTGGAACTGAGACTGTGTGGGTTTACCGGGTCGTGACGGAAACTGATAATCCTGCCCGATGCCGGATCGTATCTGTACAAGCCCGCATCCGCTGTGCCTATCCAGAGGTGTCCAAAACTGTCCTCGACCATACAGTTAACATAAATACCTGCGGGTATGATGCTGTAACGAGCCCTTGATAATTTTTTGGTTTTCAGGTCGTATTTCAGCAATCCGCCACCTCTTGCGCGGGCCCACATGATCTGCTGGTTGTCCTCTAACAACCATGCTCCCCCCCAGAGTGAAGGGCCAAATCCTTGTTCTTCGGCAAATCCGGCTATAGAAAGTGTTTTTTTGACCAAATCCAGGATAACCGGTCCCGCGTCTTCAATGCTCAACCAGAAATTGTTTGTGCTATCTTCGAAAACATTGAGTATATGTGGCTCCTTGTAAAGATCCTGCTCAATATCTGCAGGTAAAAATCTGGAGAAAGCATTGGTACTTTGGTCAAACGTGTAGAGGTTTCCGGAGGTGGTAGAAGTCCATAGCGTTTTGTCATGATCAATAATGATATTTTCGACGGTATTATCTTTCTCTTGTTCCTTTTTAACCGCTGGAAACGTGAAGTGAGAAAATCTGTTATTTGATGTGTCGAGGCGATCCATTCCGCCTTTTGCAGTGGCAATCCAGATGTGTCCGAGGTGATCGTATAGCAAATGCAGTATAACGTCATTAGCTAAAGAATTGTTGTCACCCGGATTGTGTCTGTAAGCGGTAAATCGTTTCCCATCATATTTGAAAAGACCGTATCTCGTACCAAACCACATGAAGCCCTGCGAATCCTGGACAATTCCGGTAACTGTTTCATTTGCAGATCCCTCGCGGATGGGTATGTACTCAAAATGAATGTCATCGATTCCGGGGCTGAGGACTGTGAAAAACGCAAGACAAAAAACCGTCTGCAAAAACGAAATAGTTATGATAGAGCGCGACATCAGGGCGTACACCATTTGCAAATTCATATTCGCTAAAAGGAATATTATAGCAGATTATGTTTCGGGTTGAATTCTGTAGGAGACGGTTACTGTAACCAATGTTTTCTTTTATGAGATGAGTCAGAAGTTGAGTGACCTCAAGAAATCTTGTGATGTTTCGTCAGTCAAATGTCTTTATTTGTCAACTGATCTCCCTCAAAAGCCTTTTTATGTTTTTTTT
>JAKSCY010000547.1 GCA_022360355.1 Chlorobiales bacterium | reverse complement strand
CATCACCACTATGAACTGAAGGGTTGGGCGGAGCCGAAAGTCATCGTGCGATTCTGGATTATCACGGTAATTTTGGTACTTGTTGGTTTGTCGAGCTTGAAGATCCGGTAATGGCAGCGACGATAAAACCAGGGGCGGAGACAGAAGTGAATTCCCGGGAAACCGCGGCAGAACCCACCTTGTTGGTCTTAGGTATGGGCGAAACCGGCGTGTCCTGTGCCCGGCATTTTGCGGCTCGGGGCATCACGGCGGAGGTTGCTGATTCCCGAGCGACACCGCCGGGCATGAAATCCATCTTGGATATTATGCCCGACGCACGGTTGCAGATGGGCAGCCAATTGACGGAGCTTGGTTCGTCTATTCGGCGTATCGTGGTATCGCCTGGCGTAGATCTGGATGTGGAGGTCATCCGTAAGGGCAAGGCGCGCGGCGTTGAGATCGTGAGCGATATCGATCTGTTCTTCGAGGAATGCCGTGTCCCGGTTATTGCGATCACTGGTTCCAACGGTAAGAGCACTGTCACATCCATGGTTGCGAGCATGTTGTCCGCAGCAGGTTGGTCGGCGGCGGCGGGTGCCAACCTGGGTATTCCGGCATTGGATCTGCTTGGGTCTGATGTAGACGTCTACGTGCTCGAGCTGTCCAGTTTTCAGTTGGAGCGGAGCCGGCCGGTGTCCGCCGAAGTTGCCGTACTGTTGAACATCACACCCGATCATCTCGACCGGCACGGTTATATGGCGGAGTACCGGGCAGCCAAAGAACGTATCTATTTGGGATGCCGCAAGGCCGTGGTCAACCGTGATTTCCCCGATCTTGCCAGTGCGGTTCCGACAAATCTGCCCGTCACCGGATTTACGCTGGGGGATCCCCTGCCCGGTGAGTTCGGTATTCGACATACAGAGGCTGGAGCTTATCTGGCCTGCGGGGAAGCGTTGCTCATGCCCCGGGAAGAGCTACCGGTGGCCGGCAAACACAATGTGGCTAATGCTCTGGCGGCGCTGGCCCTGGGTGCATCAGTGGGTGCCGACCTGTACGGTTTGGCCGCCGGTTTGAAGAACTTCCGGGGCATGCCTCATCGCATGCAGACCGTTTCTCATGCCCGCGGTGCGACGTGGATCGACGATTCGAAGGCGACCAACGTCGCCGCGGCAAGTATGAGTATCGGCAGCGTTCCGGACCCGCTGATTCTTATCGCGGGTGGCGAAGGTAAGGGCGCGGATTTCGACGAGCTGGCGAAAGCTCTG
>JAKSCY010000350.1 GCA_022360355.1 Chlorobiales bacterium | reverse complement strand
TTTCCCGCAAGGATCTTTCCCGTCAGATGCAGGAACTGGCGGAGGACAAGGCAAAAACAAGTGACGAGTAACAAGTGAGTCAGGGGGGAAAGAGAGGAGGATTAAGGCAAAAGTAAAAAGTTAAAGGTCAAAATGGGGAAGGACCAATGACAGGTATGTATTAAAAAAATAGGGCGAATGGGACGTATAGGACCTATAAATTTTTTCCCGACACCTGCTCTGATTTCAAACAAATCATCAATTCAATGAAGAGAAAGGGCGCCTCTATACATTGTCGTGAGCGACATGAGTTCGAGGCGAACGGAGCGCAGAAACCGGAGTGTACATAATGTACATGAGGATTTCGAGCACCGCTCAACGAAGAAATCGAGGCGCGCAACAAAGGTATAGAGGCGCCTTCAACTGATCGACTGGATCTCATCTTCAAGCAACTGCTGGGTGTACAGTTCTGCATAGATACTCTCTTTTGCCAGCAGGGCTTCATGTGACCCGGTTTCGGCTATATGGCCGTTTTGCAGAACAATAATGCGATCGCAGTTTTTTACCGTTGAAATCCTGTGGCTGATAAGCAGCAGTGTTGTGTTCGGCAGCTTTTCAAGCAGGGCTTCGAAGATTCCGGCTTCGGTATTGGTGTCCACTGCTGAAAGTGCGTCATCGAGAATCAGGAGTTTCGGTTTCCAGGCAAGCGCTCTTGCAATGCATGTGCGCTGTTTTTGTCCTCCCGAAAGATTAATGCCTTTTTCTCCCAGCATTGTTTCAAAGCCATCCGGGAAATCCATGATATCATGGTGCAGATTTGCAATCCGGCTTGCTTCGATGATCGAGTCCAGACGCTCCGAGTTTGTCGCGGTACCGTAGTCTATATTGTTTGCTATGGTGTCTGAGAATACAAAATTCATCTGTGGCACAAACCCTATATGATGGTGCAGATCGGCGAGAGGGATCGTTTTTATATTCCTGCCATCAAGCAGAACTTCCCCGCTTTGCGGGTCATAGAGGCGTGGAATGAGATTGACCAGTGAGGTTTTTCCTGAACCGGTAGCCCCGACAATTGCGACTTTACTGCCTGGTTCAATGGTAAAAGAGATATTTGAAAGAACATTTGCTTGTTCATTGCCGGGATAGCAGAATGAAACGTTCCTGAATTCTATTTTACCTTCAACGTCTTTTCTCAGGCTTTCTGTTGCAAGGTCATCGGTTATGTCAGGTGCTTCATCAAAGATTTCGTTCAGCCGGGTTTGTGCGGAAGATGCTTTCTGTATGATATTGGTGACCCATCCTATGGAAACAATCGGCCAGCTGAGCATGCTGACATAAATGACAAACTGTGCAATGTCTCCTATCGTCATGGTGCCGTTCACGACATTGATGCCTCCCACCCAGATAACAGGGATGAGGGAAAGCGCAAGCAGCGCGGTCAGGATGGCGAAAAACAGTGCCTGCAGTTTTGCCAATGCAATGTTTTTGTTGTAATAGCCCTCATTGAGTTTTTGAAACCGACCGGTTTCGTGGGTTTCCCTCGTGTAGTTTCTGATTATGCGCATACCGGATATGTTTTCCTGCAGCAAGGCCGTGATGTCTGCATAGCTTTCCTGTATGCTTTTTGTGCGTTTCTGGATCGACTTGCCGATTCTGTAGACTGCGTAACTGAAAAAAGGAGCGGGAAAAAGAGCAAGCAGGGTCAGCCACGGCGAAATGGTAATCATGGCGATGATTGCGAAAAAGAGACGAAAAAAGGTGTTGAAGGAATACATGATTCCAGGTCCAAGAAAATCCCGGACCGCGTTGAGGTCATTTGTCCCCCGCGCTATCAACTCACCGGTACTGGTTTTATTGTAGAAATCGCTGGAAAGGGTTTGCAGATGAGCGTAATAGTCGTTTTTCAGGTCGAACTCGATAATTCGTGAAGCGACGATGATGTTCTGGCGAACCAGAAAGAGAAACAGACTGCCGAGAGCGGCAAATGCAATATATAAGCCAATATTGAACAGGATTTCCGACATAACGAACTCTTTTTCCATTATGTCGATGGCGTTACCGATAAAACGGGGGGCGTATACTGCAAAGATGTTCGTGAGAATAATGCAAACAAAGCCGTAAAGCAGTTTGAGCCTGTATCTCAGAAAATATTTTTTCAGGCGTAATAAATTTTTCATCGCTCATGTTTTTGATCTCACGGATGTAATGTATAATAAGAGGTGATTGTTTCAAATAGTGTCCTTTGCATTGCAACAAGGCGCGGCGAAGTAAAGCAGCCGGTTTTTTACAATACTTATCAGGAAGAGACATGCCATTTGAGTCGAACAAAAGTTATTATTCCATAGGAGAGGTAAGTAAAATTACCGGGGTTCCGGCTTATCTGTTGAGGTACTGGGAAAGGTTTTTCAAAGAGCTGAACCCGGGCAGGGACACACGAGATAACAGAAGGTACACAAACAAGGACATTGCAATGACGCTGACGATCAAGGAGCTTGTTTATGAAAAAGGCTATAAGCTCGAAAAGGCTTCCGAGATCGTAAAAGGCGGAGCGGACGATAGTGATTCTGACGAGCGCGTGGAGGAAATTATGAAGCTGCGCAAGCAGATGGGCAAGGAAAAAAAGGATCATGTAATCGCCCACCAGCGCCGAAAAGAGCTTCTTCAGGAAATCAAGGGTGATATTGAGGAGATCCTCCGGATGCTGGGATAAAAGGGGCGATGGATCGGGACTATTGGACAGGATAGACAACAAAAAAAGCCGGCGATATTCGCCGGCTTTTTGCATTGTGCCTGTTCTTTGATTTTACTGTGCGTACAGAACTTCGAACTGGCCTGTGCCGCCTTTGCATACATGCTCTACCCAGCGGGCGTAAGCGCCGCCGCTCCAGCGATACTCTTCAAGGTTCTGAGAGCGGAACTGGGGAGCTGAGTAACGGATTTTGTAGCCTTTAGGCAGAACGACTTTCAACTGTGCGTCGACGGTAAAGTCGTTGAATTTGCCGACCATGCCGTGATGAACCAGAGGGATCAGCGGATGGTTGAGTACTCTGCGGAGACCACCACCGGCATCACGTGATACGCCGGGAAGGTTGCCGTCGACCTTGACTTCGATACCCTGTGAATCGGAGCGGAAACCGCCTTCGATAGAAGCAGGCTTGTTAAGCTGCTCTACAGGGAAAAGTTCCGACCAGCGGGATATGGAATCGACGATACCGGAACCAGCATGAGAGAATCTCCATCGTGTAACGCCAACAGGTCCTTTTTCTCCACCTTCAACACCGGAACTGCTTACCTGAATAGGAGATATACGCTGACCGCCTTCATTGATTGCTGTGAATGCTGGCCCGATAAACCAGAACTCACGGATCCAGTCATTAAAATTCGCACCACCACCTGACATTGACCGCTGGAAGCCTTCCCAGGTATCGATAAGATCATTGTTATCCAGAGGAACCTTCATCAGAATGTCATGGAACTGACGGCCCTGCTGGTAGATAGGGTTTGGAACATTTCTGCGTACAGCATCGGAGCGGTAGTAGTACATATTGACTACTGAACCTTCAAACGAGAAAGAGTGTGAAAAATCACCTACCGAAAGTTTTCCTTCACCAACAGCAATTCGTCTGTCTTTGGTTTCGTTGGCAATATCGACCTCAACATTAAGCGTGTTTTTTGTGCTGTCGACAATTGATTCGATTGCAGTAGTGAAACGTACCGTACCTTTCTGGCCATCAAGAGGCTTGGCGTCGATCTTGATGTTGCAATCAGCCGGCAGTAAGGGAAGAGCTGCGGGTGCGTTGACTTTCGCACGACCTTTTACTTGTCCCCAGGAGCTTGAACCGCCCTCGAGAATAATCTCGTAATCAGCATGGGCGGTTGTGTTGTCTTTGGTGCCGAATAGAGCCATAGTGAATCTCCTTTTTGGTGGCGTTGAGAAATTTTTCAGCAGGAAATTTTTTGCTGGTAATTCCTGTTAAATAACAGCTTGAAACAAATTTAAAGAATAAAAATAAATAATTAAAGTAAAATATACCTCTTTAATCCCTTTCCAGCCACCTGTTTTTTCCCTGTTTACCTGCGAATCACGCATAACCGGTTTTCAGGCGACAGGAATTACTCCACAAGCTGTTTCTTCATTCGCGGTTTGTTCCGGGTTTTTACTATTTTTGAACCGGATTGCCTTGAACGACTATCCGGATACGCATGTTACGATCTTCTGACGGAGGAGGGAGTTTCTCCGGTTACGGTTTACCTGTTCTGAGCGGATTGCTGCTCGGTATTTCGTTCCCTTCATACCCGTTTATACGGTTTGAAACGATTGCATGGATCGCTCTCGTTCCTCTGCTGATATCCCTGCGCGGTGACGTTTCTTTTCGGAGCTTTCTCGGGCGTGTTTACTCCACGATGCTGATTTTTTGTGCAACCAGTCTCTGGTGGGTTTCTCTTGCAACCCTGCCGGGAGGACTGCTTACCATTTTTGTGCATGCTTTCTGCTCCACGGCCCCACTCCTGCTTTTCTTTGTTTTGAAACGGTTCCGCGGTTACCGTTTCGCTCTTTTCAGTCTGCCTTTTTTATGGGTCGCCTGGGAGTGGCTCTATATCCGCCAGGAGCTGTCGTTCGGCTGGCTCGTTTTCGGTAATTCACAGGCTCTGCTCAACATGATGATTCAGTATGCCGATATTTCCGGTGTATGGGGAGTGAGCTTCTGGCTTGTGCTTTTCAATGTCCTTGCAGCGGATGCATGGTTGAGGTTCCGGGCACGAAAACAAATATGTGTGCATGGGGTTACACTGCTGTTGATGATTGCACTTCCTCTTGGATATTCCTTTATGGTATTTAATGATGCGGAGCTGCAGCGGGAGCGCCCGACGGTAAAAGTCTCTCTTGTGCAGCCGAATATCGACCCTTTTGAAAAATGGCGGAAATATTCCAGTCAGGACATCATGCTTATCTACTTCAGCATGACGGACCGGGCGGTATCACAAAACAGGCCGGACCTTATTCTGTGGCCTGAAACAGCAATACCGTTCTATATTCTCGACGAGAGGAACCTTGCTTATTACGAACTCCTGAAATCGAGGGTAGAGCGGTGGGGAGGGGCTCTTCTCAGCGGTTATTCAGATATTGTCTTTTATTCAGACGCAGAAGTCGCTGGAAACGAGTACCTCTACAAGTTCAACTCTGATGAGGATCGGTATTACCAGACATTTAACGCTTCGATGCTGGTTACCACCGGAGAAGATGATCCGCAGGTCTATCGCAAAATGAAGCTTGTACCCTTCGCGGAACGGGTGCCTTATATGGAATATGCACCATGGCTGGATAATTTTACTTTTTCTCTTGCAGGGATAAGCAGTTGGGGAAAAGGGCGTGACAAGACGATTATGGAGTTCATCACGGTTTCGGGAGAGAAAGTAAAAACCTCGAATGTCATATGCTACGAATCTATTTTCCCCGGCCTTGTTGCCGGATTTGTGAGCAGGGGGGCCGAGTTTTTTACGCTTGTCACAAATGACGGCTGGTATGGAAAATCCTACGGGCCTTATCAACATGCGGCTATTGCAAGGTTTCGATGTATCGAAAACCGCCGCTCGATGGCTCGTTGTGCAAATACCGGTGTTTCACAGTTTATTGACAAGTACGGTCGTGTCTACGCTGACATTCCCTGGTGGGAGCGCCGGTCCCTTGCTGCCGACGTTGAACGAAATGTCACGTTGACCTTTTATACGCGCAACCCCGATCTTTTGCCAAAAGTCACAAGTGTTGTGTCCGCGTTTTTGCTGCTTGTTGCTTTTGCCGGTAAACGCAGAACCATCGGTATTTGACACCCGGGGCGTGCTCAATGATCATTAATTCAGCAGTCAATCTTCACCCAGTTTGTATTTCGCTATTTTCCTGTAAAGTGTTCGTTCGTTTAATCCGAGTGCTCTGGCGGTCTGGCGTTTGTTGCCGTTGAAAGTCTTAAGAGTATCGGCTATTGCCTGTTTTTCCAGGGTTTCCAGTGTCTGGATTTCTTCTGCCCTTTCTTTACCTCCGCCCTTCTCACTCTTTTCTGATAAAGGCGGTGGAAGGAGGAGCGGCATTTTATGATGCTCTTCATGTGGTCCTCCTCTATCACCAAGTAATTGCTTGATTTCACTTATTTCCTGGTGCAGTTTGATCAGGCTGTTGTAGATAAGATTCAGTTCGTTTTTTTCCGATTTTTCGGGATCATGGACAAGGCTTTTGTATTTGTTTCTCTGGACAAGATGTTTGTCGAGGATGTCAGGAGTAATCTGTTTGCCTTTTTCAAGAATAAGCAGGGATTCCAGAAGGTTTTTCAGTTCACGTACATTTCCCGGCCAGTTATAACGAAGGAGGATTTCAGCAGCATCGTTTGTAAAGCCGTCAAAAGAGATGCCGTGTTTCCGCTCGAACTGACGAATAAAATGTTCCGCAAGAATCAGGACATCCCGTTCTCTTTCCCGGAGCGGGGGTATGTGAAGTTCAACACTGTGCAGACGGAAGTAAAGATCTTCCCTGAAGTTTTTTTCGGCAACGGCTTGCTGCAGGTTTTTGTTGGTTGCGGCGATAATACGTGTGTCGGAGTATATCGTTTCGGATGAACCAACTCGCTGAAATTCGCCTGCTTCTATGACTCTCAGCAGTTTAACCTGGGTTTCGAGGGGCATTTCGCCGACTTCGTCGAGAAAAATAGTGCCGTGGTCTGCGCTTTCAAAATAACCTTTTCGGCCTTGCACTGCACCGGTAAATGCACCTTTTTCATGCCCGAAAAGTTCGGATTCGAGAATGCCGGATGGAATAGCGCCGCAGTTGACCGGAATAAAACTTTTATGAGATCTGCGGCTGTGGGCGTGAATGAAGCGTGAAAGAACCTCCTTGCCTGAGCCTGTTTCCCCGGTGATCAGTACCGTGACTTCAGTTTGTGCAACCTGAAGGGCAAGATGTTTCAGTTGTACAATTGCGGCGGATTCACCCAGGAAATCAATCATTTTGCTCATCGTATGCTTTAAACCTGAATTGAACCACTCCCATCAGGCTACAGCTACAGTCTTATAGAGGTTTCTTGTGTCAAGCTTCCGGTTGTTCTGATCATCTCAGGTGAACAACATATGAATCGAACGGGAGTTTTTTAGACCAGGCTTCAGCCTGATTTCTGGTGCTGAAGACTTTTTTTGAGCGAACCTTGTACTGACCTTTGCTCTGGTATATTCTGACAGGTGTGGATTTTGCAGCTAATCGACCGGCGAGTTCCTGTGCGTTCTTCAAAGAGCTGAAACTGCCGAATTGCAGGATGAAGGTGCGCCGGGACAGTACTGTGCGGGTTTCGCTCTTTGATGAAAGCGCCTGTTGATAAGCTGCCAGACGGGCTTTGCTCAGAGAATCAAGGACGGGATCGGGGTAGTCCTGAAGCTGTTTGCGGAAAAGACGTGCTGCCTGGGGTCCATCTTCTGCAAGCAAGGCGTCTATTACTGTTTTCTCGGAGTTATTGGTGACTCTGGAACGCAGATTTTCTAACAAATAAACCTTATCTTTCTGCACGTATTGAAGGATTTGAGTACTATAGACTGTTTTTTGCTCAACAGCCCGGGATACGGCTGGTAAAATCTGGAGGCAGATGAACAACAGCACAAGAGCCGGAATTTTCAATACAGTCATAGGTGCAATACGGGGTTCAGGGTTCCGTTTTCACGCAATATGGCAAATATTCATGTAAAAACAATCGCCTCTCAATTCAGGAATCAGTTTCAATGCAGCATATTTCCGTAAAAGC
>JAKSCY010000791.1 GCA_022360355.1 Chlorobiales bacterium | reverse complement strand
TTGACATCATTGATATCAGATGACTTGAGACTTGTTGTTTCGTTCATGATTTTCAGAGAGCCCGCAAGACCTCCTCTTGTGTGGCTGATGGCAGTGCGGTTGATTGGATAGAATCGTTTGTTCGAACGCCCGATATCCCAGGTAAGAGCAAGGGCGATATATTGCCTCGCATCGGGGATGGCAAGATTTGAAAAGTTCTCTTCTGTGTCGAGCTGCAGGGCATTGTTCATATTGTAGCTGTACTGAAGGCTGAGCTGAAGCCCTGTGTTTATGAACTTGTTCCAGGCAGCCGAGAACCCTGTTTGGTCATTGGAACGTGAAAACCCGAACCGTAGTAAATCATAGCGGTTCCCTCTTGGATACCAGTCGAAATAGATACTGCTTACATTGTCTCCTGTTTCAACTGCATGAGAATATAAAGCTCTGCTCGAGAAGGAGTTGCTGAAGTCATAACCAAGCTCGGCTTCGGCAATACTGTTTTCATAGGAAATCGTGAGATCGCTTTGGGGAACAGCCCGTATGTTTGCTTCGTAGCGGTACTTTTTATCATCATTCGGGATGGCTGAAAGCATAAGCTGTGGGAATACATACCAATAGGCACCGGGAAGAAGGTATTTGTCAGGGGAAAGATCGCCTTCACGGTTGTGTTTTCCGTAAAGCAGCAGATCGAAAGGATACAAAATATCTGTTGAAAACCGTACCATATGGTTTCTTTCCATTTCCTGGGAGTCTCTTGTAAACCCTTTCTCGTTGAAATTCCCAAGGTATGAGAGTGTCCAGTTCTTCCCGTTTCCCTCAACCCTGACATCAGCGCCGTAACGGTTGTTGACTCGTGCACCGTACAGTGCTGCGCTCCAGTTGCCGCCAATCGAAAAAACTGTTCCGGCAACAATCTCTTTGTCTTGTGTTTCAGGGTTGTACTGAATGGCAGATTCAAGGGTGATACGGTTGCTGAGCCCGTATATGACATGACCAAACCCGGTCAATGAGGCAGGTTCACTATCCTCTGTGTCGAGAGGGTTGTTTGTTGTACCAATACCTGTACGAACAAGCAGTTCATGTGCAGGCATGGACCTGTTCGTGATCGACATGCTGTAGTCAAGGATAGCAAGCGGTTTCTCCTGGAGAGTTCGTCCATAAATATAAACCTGTGTTTTTCTCAAATCAGAGGTCATGCGGACATTCCGGAAAACAAACCGGCCGTTGAGGCCTATTCTCCGTCGGGCGACAACTGTGTTGTCGATGCGGAGTTCGGCAATTGAAGCGGGAGGAGCTCTTCCTTCGATTGTTCGTTGCTCTGAACGGTCGAAAGAGAGGAAAACATCAGAGTCGCTGTATCGTTCAAAATCAAGCTGGTTGAGAATGCTGTGATTGTTCCATCCAAGCTGGATGCCGGTAAAATCAAGGCTGCCGACAAGAGAGTACAGATCCGAGGAGCCGGTGCCGATCCTGAAAGCGGTTTTGTTGTTATAGGTTGTCCAGTGATACCTGACAGGAGGGTAGTGCTCTTGCGGGTCACCTTCAAAACTGATGTCCCAGACTCCTCCGACAATCCTTCCGCCAGCCTCGAAAAGGAGCTCCTTGGAATACTCGCCATTAAAATCATAAGTGATTTCCGGTTCGAAGCTCAGAAAGGAGAGTGAGTTGGACGGCGCGCGAATATCAGGAGTTACAGAAGGCGCAGCCTTTCTTTTCTTTGAAAATGTACCGGGAGCCCACGGGACATCGAGGGCAAAGGCAAAAACAGACTGTACAAACCTTCCTCTGACATAAAACGATTTTTCAAGCTGAGAGAAGGATATGAATGGTGTTTGTTCTATGAGTTTTTGTGTGTCGGGATTATAGGTGAGTTTCCCGAGAGTTGTCTGGTAGGTTATGCTTCCGTTTTTTGCGGTACCATAATCTTTTATATTGGTTTCTTCTTCAAAGAGAGCGAAAGGGAGCCAGTAATCATCCTGAAACTTGTAACAGATATGGTCGCCTGCCGACCGCTTATTGAAGAATACTTCCACAAGAAGCGGCTCAGGCTGGCTTGGTTCTGCAGCCTGAACCGCGTTGCTCCGAGAAGGACTTGTTTCGGACAGCAACTCTGAAGGATTAACGTAAAGGCATGCAACAAGGACGGACAGGCTTATTGCTCCCTTAACATTGACCATAAGTGTTTGACCCTATACGTCCTGCGCCTGATCAGCGTGATACCGCAAAGGTTTTTTCGATTTTCTTCTCGTCCAGTTCTCCTGAAACAGCTATTATATAACTGCCGGGTTTCCTTGGCTCAGGTAGCTGTGTGATAATTGTTCTCGTTTTTCCGGGAAGTACAGGGGTCTGGTTTAGTTGACCGGTGGCAACAAGGCCTTGAGGCTGCTTTCCGCTATCGTCTTCTTTCATATACTTCTCAGCATTATTAAGCCCCGGGAAATGTTTTTTTTCCCATATCGAGTATGTTCCTTTCAGCCTTGTATGTACATTCCCGCTGTTGGTGATAGGGGCCTTGAGGGTCAGTGCTTTATTGTCGAACCTGAAAGCAGGCATTGATGAGGACCTTCGTACATCATCGGCATAAGCATAAATGCCTACACCAAGCTTGAAAAGTATTTCCACAGGTTTGTCTTCTGTTTCAATGGCCCCTTCAACGGGTTCCTCAGTGAAGTAGATTATTGCCCTGTGTTCTCCCGGAGCCGGTTTGACGGACGGACGAACGGAAAGACGGACAACCTGGCTTTTACCCGGTTCAAGTATGAAAGACATCGGGTTGATGAGCATCCACTGGTCCAGGGATTGTTCATCAGGAGGCAGGAGTTTGACTTCGTTGTTTTCATCGAGCGTCCAGTTGTATACTTCGACACTGACCTTGGTCGCCGTTTTTTTCAGGTTGAAGAGCCTCAGCGATTCATTTACCGGTTTTGAGCCGATTGAAAGCTCGAGCATCGACGGAGCTACTCCTATCTGTCCGGGAGGAGGGGCTTCCTGGGCTTTTGCTGTTGGAGCCAGAGTTCCGCAAAGAATCAGGAGTGCCAGAAAAAGTGCCTGTAGTTTTTTCATCAGTATGTAATGATTGTTATTTCAATTGTGCCATAGTATTTCCCTGATTTTCTCGCACGAGAAATATCAAAATCCATGTCTACCCTGCCGTAACAGCGTATATTGCTCTTGCTTCTTTTTTTGCATTCAACGGGCCGCTCAGTAATGCTTGAGAAAATCACAGAAGAGTTATCTTTCTTGTGCGAGAAAGCATTCTCCCTTCCGCCCCTGCTCAGTATTCTATAGCTGGTATTAAAAACAGGGGGCTCTTCTTTTTTGGGATTGTACTGGTAGTACCACAACAGAATATCGTTGCGCACTATTGTTCCCGTACTATAGAGCTGTTCTACACCGAGTCCCGGGGTTGAAACAGTCCCGCCTTCCCATCCCGCTTCGGTCTCCAAAGTGTTTTCGGACACTGAAACGCCGCTACCGCTTAATCCTATTTCGCTGAGCTGGACTTTGGGAAGATTGCGATTTTTATAGAAGTAGAACCTTCCTGCATGAGCATCAGCAGGCATTGCAGAAACCATGCACAGCACAAGAAAAGCAAGAATTATACTGTTCTTTCTTGCGGGGGCAAGGGCCATAGGGCAGAAGAGGTCCATTTTTGCTCAGATAGTCGAAGCGGTAATGGTGTACTGGCCGCCGACATGGCTTCCTGAGCGTTTGGTGTTGCTGAAATCGAGATCCATGACGACCCCACCGAATGTGGCAGAACTCTTTGCTATGCCGCCGAGATTGGTTTTGATCGAACTGCCCGTATTGGAACCGTCGGTTACCTGTACGTTCGACATGGCAATAGTCGATGCGCCATTTTGCAGGACATCACTGCCTACCGTGATGGAAACCTCAGCGTTGCCACTTTTGGAAAAACCTCTTACTGCCCAGACATTTGGAAGCTTTATTGTGGTTTTGTTTCCGTCGAATTCGAGGTCGGCATCCATCAGGCTGGATGTTGACAGCTCATCACCTTCGGCTTCTCCTTCCCATGATACTTTGTATTCGCTTCCTCCCTCGTCCAGCGCTTCAGACGTTGGTGTGGCAAAGTTGAGGGTGAGAGTGGAATAGTAGTGAAGAACAATAAATTCCGGAATGTTGGCTGTTACTTTTGCTGTGCCTTTACTTTGCTGGGCTCCAAACGCGATGTTTGTGTGAAAAACTACCAGCATTGCGCAGAGAAACAGCTTAGCGGTTGACTTGAGTGACAGCATGGGGATTCGGGTTTAAGGTTATCAGGGGTACTGCCTTCTTATATACAAGCTATGAAAAACTCGGTAAAAAAAACAAGTTTATACACATATTATTTTTTTATGCTTTGCGGACCCAGAGTGTCATTTCGCGGTTGCAAGGCAGTCTCTCTTGTGAGGTGTTTTCTTGAGGATCAGATCGTTGTAGCAGTGATAGTATACTGTCCGCCAGTGTGGCTACCCGAACGTGTCGTCTTCGAGAAATCCAGATCCATCTCGATGTTACCCGTCGTTGCCCTGTTCTGAGAAATACCATTCAGTTTCGTCGTGATCGAAGAACCGCTCTGTGCACTATCGCTCACCCTCACATTCGACATCGTGATAGCAGAAGAACCATTCTTCAGCGTAGCAGAAGGAACCGTAACCTCAACCCTCGCATTGCCGCTTGTCGAAAACCCTCTGACCGCCCAGACATTGTTCAGTTTCACACTTGTTTTCGTTCCATCGATCGAAGCA
>JAKSCY010000550.1 GCA_022360355.1 Chlorobiales bacterium | reverse complement strand
GGAAATAACCCGGGGACAAGGAGGAAAGAGATGAGGAGGCCTTTTATCTATCTCATGGCTGCTTTAATGCTGGTCGCAACGGCCGCTCCGGCTCTTGGGGCCGATTATACAAAGTACGGTATTGAGAAGGACATCCCCGGCAAATGCTCCGATGAGGCCATCGACGCCAAGGATTACTCGGGGCGGACCCTCAACATCATCACCCACGCCGTCCCGGTCATGGGCGAGCCCACGGCCCTTCATGCCAAACAGTTCGAAGAGCTGACCGGGGCCAAGGTCAATGTGGTCCACGTGCCCTTCGGCGATCTGTTCCAGCGGATCATGATCCCCTTCCAGACCAAACAGGCGGCCTACGACGTCCTGTTCTACGGGTCGCTCTGGATCGGCGATTTCAATAACTACCTGGCCCCTGTTCCGGCCGAGTACCAGAACACGGCCAGCATGAAGGACGTGACCGTCAACTACAAGGGAGTGGCCACCTGGGGGGAGACCATGATCCAGTTCCCGGTGGATGGCGACCGTCACTACCTCAAGTACCGGATCGACATCTTCGACAGCCCCGAGATGCAGGCCAAGTACAAAGAAAAGACCGGCAAGGAACTGAAGGTTCCGGAGACCTGGGAGGAGTACAACGAGATCGCCATCTTCTTCTCCGGCTGGGATTGGGACGGCGATGATAAACCCAACTACGGCAGCGCCGAGGTGGCCAAGCGGGATGATCTGATGTTCTCGGCCTTTATCAGCCGGGTCGCCCCCTATGCCAAGCATCCCGAGGTCAAGGGCGGCTTCTTCTTTGATCTGGAGACCATGGAGCCGTTGGTCAACACCCCCGGCTGGGTCCACGGGCTGAAGCTCTTTGTGGAGAGCCAAAAGGGCTTTCCCCCTGGGGGTAACAACTTCGGCCTGGGCGACGAGATCTTCTCCTTTGGCGGCGGCCAGACCCTCATGAGCTATAGCTGGGACGACGCCTTTATCCAGGCCATGGAAAAGAATAGCAAGATCCGCAACAAGGTGGCGGCGGCGCCCCTGCCCGGGGCCAAGGAGGTTTGGAACCGGAAGACCGGCAAATGGGATAAGTTTGAGAAGGCCAACCGTGCCCCCTACATCTGCTGGGGGTGGACCTCGGCCGTCTCCAAGTTCTCCAAGAACAAGGACATGGCCTTTGATTACCTGTGCTTCTTCAGCAACCAGGCCAACACCCTCCACGACCTGCAGATCGGCCGGTTCGGGGTCAACCCCTACCGGAACGCCCACTTCGACGCCCAATTCTGGATCCAAAAGCTGGGTTGGGACGAGAAAACGGCCACCACCTACGTCAAGACCCTGTCCGACATGGACCTGAGCAAGAACCGGGTCTTTGATCTCCGGGTCCCCGGTGTGGGCCAGTTCATGTCCTCCCTGGCGGCGGGCGTCTCCAAGGCCCTGGCCGGGCAGGAGACCCCCCAGAAGGCGCTGGACGGAGTGGCTGCCGAGTGGCGCCAGATCGTGGACCGCATCGGCAAGGACAGGGTCCGGGCGGCCTATAAG
>JAKSCY010000172.1 GCA_022360355.1 Chlorobiales bacterium | reverse complement strand
TCATCGCCTCTATGAAGCGCCTGGTATACGGCCTTTATTGTCACCTTTCTACCACTTTGGCGCATTTGCTGCAAAACGTTCGGCAGTACGTTTTTATACAAGCTTTGCCGGCAATCTATATCACTTATCTGTCTGCTCATAGTTCGATTGTAGCTATATTGTCATTGTGCAGTAGTTGTTCAGAGTAATTATGGAGGAAAACTGAATTGAAAATAAGCTAAAAATGAATTTTATGGAAAAAAAAATGAAAAACTCTGAGTTTATTTCTCGATTATTACAAGCCTTTAAACTAAAAGAAGAAAAGCAACTTGCTGAATTATTAGGGGTTACAGCGAGCGTTATAACGGCGTGGAAAAAAGGGGACAATAAGCCAAATTACGAATTAATTTTCTCAAAATCCGAATCAAGAAGAATTAATCTTCACTGGTTGCTGACTGGAGAAGGGGAAATGTATCTACGTGACACGGGGGTAATGACAACAAAGGAGCAGCAGCTTTTTAAGCTGGGAAGGCTGGTATATGAAGTTACCCAAATGATCGAAGCAATCGAGAAAAATGAACAAGCGCCTATAACAGTCTGACGGCATTTGCCCCGTTTACTGCAACACCAGATTTAGAGAAAATCTTGTCGGTGCGTATACACCGTTAACTGGATCAGCCAGAAGTAGAGAATCTCGGCCTGGCATCCCCCATATCCAGAAACCAATTCACTGACAGACACTCGTCACGAAGCTTTCCATTGAATGATTCAATATACGGGTGTCGGTTGAGCGGTGCTCGAAATCCTCATATACTCTGTATACACTCCGGCTTCTGCGCTCCGTTCGCCTTGCACTTGAACCGCTTACAGCAATAAATAGAGGTCCCCACAAGACTGCTCAAGCCTACCGGTATTCCCCCAGCATCTTCTCGAACGCCTCTTCGGAAACCTCATGCTCGTAGGCAGGGATGTGAGTGATGCCGAGGAGGTCTTCGTAGAGTTCGCGCCCGTCACGGCAATAGATGATCCCGAGGGGGAGTTTTTCAGTTTCGATTGCTTTTTCAAAGGCGAACTTACGATTGGCCGGATCGTAATCGTCCGGCAGGTAATACGTGTTCTCTTTGAACCACTGGTAAGTATTCATCTTGTTGAACACAACACAGGGCTGGAAAATATCCACGACAGAAAACCCCTTGAATGAAATCGCCTGCTTGATGATCTCTTTTGTTTTTTCGGTATCCCCTACACTTGCCCGCGCGACAAACGGTGCGTCGAGAGCAAGAGAAACCGCAATCGGGTTGAATGGCTCCAGCATGACACCGTTTACCTGCAGGGAGGTTTTCATGCCCATGCGTGACGTCGGCGATGCCTGCCCCTTGGTCAACCCATACACCATATTGTCATGCACAATAACCGTGATGTCGTAATTGCGCCTGACCGCATGCATAAAATGGTTACCACCCTCCCCGTACATGCACCCGTCACCAGACTCGGCGATAACCACGAGGTTACGGTTGGAAAGCTTTACCCCAAGAGCAACAGGCAGAGCACGTCCATGAAGGCCGTTGAACATATGAGCGTTGACATACTGCGGCGCCTTCGCTCCCTGTCCTATACCGGAAACAATTACCAGATTTTTGTGATCGATCCCGAGCTCATGAAGCGCCCCCTTGACGGCATCAAGAAGCTTGTAATTACCGCAGCCCGGGCACCAGCCCATTTCTTTGCCCTGCATGTCAAAGGGATTGTTCTTCATATTACAGTTCTCCTAATGCCTGCACGACTTCTTCCACTGAGAACGGTTCTCCGCTCACCTTGAGGATTTTTCGGAAAACTCTAACACCGAGCTCACGGCTCAGCAAATCGGCAAACTGTCCCGTTGCGTTGTTTTCAAGCACAATGATTTTCTTTGTATCAAGCATTTCTCCAACTGCCGGGTTTACAGGAACAAGCTGCGAAAAGTGCAGCCCGCAAAGATCTTCCCGCTGGAGATTATCGAGTGCCTCATCGAGCACACCGCGGTTCGATCCCCAGCAGACGACGACGTTTTCCGCTTCGACAGGGCCGAAACGTTCAGGAAGCAAAGCTTCCCTGCCAAGAGGCTGCAGCCGCCGGAGCCTTTTTCCGACCATCTTCCGGCGTAACTCGAAACTCTCAGTCAGATGACCACTTTCGTCATGTTCATGCGAGTCTGCCTTGACAATACCGTAACCGTAACCCGGCACTCCCCTGGGCGATATTCCGTCTGCGGTAAACCGGTATCTTTTGTACTCTGCATCCGTCTTGACAATATGCCGGTCTACAGGTAACCTGACAATTTCCGATTCCTCCACTGAAGCAACAGAATCGAGAAAAAACTGGTCGGTCAGCACAAAAACGGTTGTCTGGTATTTATCGGCAAGCTGAAACGCTCGCTGCATCAGTTCGATCGCCTGCGCAAATGTCCCCGGAGCCAGAATCACGCGGGAAAACTCTCCATGCCCTGCATACAGTGCAAGATTCAAATCCGCCTGTTCAGTGCGCGTAGGCAATCCGGTTGCCGGACCGGGGCGCTGCCCGAGATGAACCACGACCGGCACCTCGGTAACACCGGCAAGGCTTATCCCCTCTTCCATGAGGGCGAAGCCGCCTCCTGAAGTGGTAACAATTGCCCGCGCTCCCGCGTAAGACGCCCCAAGGGCTGCATTGATGGCGGCAATTTCGTCCTCTGCCTGATCAACGACAATATTGAAATCGTCTGCCCTTTGAGCAAGAAATGTCAAGAGACCGGTTCCCGGAGACATGGGATAGGAAGAAATAAAATTACAGCCGGCAGCAATCGTCCCGAACCCTACAGCCGCGTTTCCATCGATCAGCAATTCATCAGTCCGCACTTCTGCCGGTTTGATCGCCACTTCGATCTGCTTTTTTTCAGCGGTTTCCCTGCCGAAACCATATCCGAGTCTTGCTGCAGCAATATTCTGCGAAACAACTTGCTCTCCCTTGGCGGCAAACTGTTCCGTCAGATACCCGGAAAAAGCATTGAGAGGAATGTCGAGAAGTCCGAGTACAAGACCCACCGCCACGGTGTTTGAAAAAATCGGATTTCCGGCCTGTTTTGCAAATGCCGCAAAGGGTGTGTCGATGAAATCTGTCGTTTCCATCCCCTCCATCGGGCCTTTTTCAGCAAAGACAAGCGTACCTTCACCGATACGATCGCGGAGATGCTCTATCGCTTCAGCATTGAGTGCAAACAAAAAATCAATTCTGCGCACATAGGCAGAGCGCTTTTTTTCTGTGATCCTGACCTGGGTAGAATTACTCCCTCCGCGGATACGGGACATAAACTCAGTGCATGCGAACACAGAACATCCGTTTTTTTTAAGCACTGTGACAAGAGCGTCGGCTATTGTCTGTACTCCCTGACCAGCCGCTCCCCCGAATACAATGGAAATATCGTTTTCATAACGACTCATGAGACATGGATATCGTTGGCACGCCAATAAACCGCAAATGTGCTCAATAAGAAAAAACGTGACCCGGATTTGTTCCTATAACATTTTTCCTGACAAGAAAATTCGGAAAAAACGGTTTACTTGAACAAAAGAGGCAATGAATGTAACTGATCAAACCATGCAGAACAGGAAAGTATTTCTCATAACAGGCGCCTCCACCGGGATCGGCGAAGCAACAGCCAGGCAGGCCGCAGAAGCAGGCTACAGGGTAGTGCTTGCTGCCCGTTCAACCGGCAAGCTCGAAGCCCTGCGAAACGAACTCGGCGACGATACAGCCATGGCCGTCGCCTGCGACGTCTCCGACGGAGAGGCACAGAAGGAACTGGTCGGCAAGACCGTAGGAAACTTTGGGCGAATCGATGCAGTGTTTGCAAATGCGGGATTTTCCAAAGGGTCTCCTTTTTACGGAGGGGAGGACAAACTGGATGAATGGAAAGAGATGGTGCTCACCAACGTATACGGCTCCGCCGTTACTGCGCGGCTGTGCCTGCCGGAACTGGTTAAAACCGGAGGGCACTTTCTGATTACCGGATCGGTTGTCGGCCATATCACCTCGATCCGCAACCTCTACTCCGCCACCAAATGGGCGGTCACCGGAATTGCACAGGCTGTACGCAATGAAATGGTCGGCACAGGAGTCCGCGTCACGCTGATAGAGCCGGGGGTTGTTGATACTCCTTTCTGGGGAACTGTACCGAAGCCCGGCACCCCTGAACTGCACCCCGAAGACGTAGCACGTGCCGTCATGTACGCTGTCAACCAGCCGCCTCATGTTGATGTGAATCAGGTTTTGATACGGCCCACAGGACAACCCCATTAATTCGCTACCCTGCAAAATGGCCATTTCGCCCAATCTCCGCGTCATGCCAGTACTTTCGATGCTCATGTATTTTGATATACACTCCGCTTCAAAAGCACTGACATTCCTTGATCTTTGGCGAAATCATCCATTTTCCAGGGCAGCGCAGGTTATCAAATGGTGTTCTCATGCTCCGAATACTCCAACATGTCCTTGCGCCGTTCGCCTTGTTCTCGAATCGCTCGCTTCGCTTATTCAACGGACTTTGTGTTGTTTCAATAAAATTAAAATTCCGCCTCAAAAGCACTGGCAGTCCTTGATCTTGAGCGAAATCGTCCGTCTTGCAACGTAGCGCGGGGGAAACACCCAATGGAACCTTTTTCATCTGCCCCTTTGTTATTCTATCAAAATTCTCCGACTGCCGGATATTTGTTTCTTTCAAAGCCACACAGATCGAAACCTGTTGCCGGATGCTTCAAAACAGCAGCACTATAACCCTGAGCGGACATAACCACCGTTACTTCGACACAGGAGGCCCACACCCCATGCTGCTTCTGCTTCACGGCATTTCATGCTCCCTGGATTTTTTTGAACAGGTTATTCCGCTGCTTTCCAGGTCATTCAGAGTGCTCGCGCTTGATCTGCTGGGTTTCGGAGAATCGGACAAGCCGAAAAAAGCCCCTTACTCTCTCAAACTGTATTCGTCGTTGATCAGAGAGTTTTTGGAAAAAACCCGCAACACCACAAACAAAGGGACGTTCGCTGTCGGCCACTCAATGGGCGGCAAATACCTCCTGGCGACCGAGCTTCTCTACCCCGGAAGTTTTGAAAAACTGGTACTGAGCAATACCGACGGCTTTGCTGAACAACCAGGCTGGGTCAGGGGCATCAGCTTGCCGGGGGTAAAACAGGTACTGAAAACGATTTTTACCAGCGAGAAAGTGGCGTCAAAGGCGTTCAAAACAGCATTTCACTCCCCTGAACGGGTCAACAGTGCCTCTTATAAAAAAAACCTTACTGTCTCAAGGGACAAAGATGCGATAGAAACCATTATGGCCCTGAACAAAAACTTCAGACAACTCGATCTTGCAAGGACAGGCCTGCGGCAGGAGCTGCGCAGACTCGATACTCCCGTTTTGATTTTGTGGGGCGATCATGATCAGTATATTTCACCATCGGTTGCACGGGTCGCTCATAACGAAATCCCCGGTTCTGAGCTGTATATTTTCAAAAACTGTGGTCACGCTCCCATGCTTGAATACCCTGAATCATTCAGCAGTATCGTGACCGGATTTCTTCTGAACGATCGCTCTCAGGAATGAGCGAGATAATCTGTTTCCTGTATAATGTTCATATCATTTGAAGGTATTGACGGGGCGGGCAAGTCAACCCAGGTAAAGAAGCTGAAAAAACACCTGTCGGAAAAAGGCCATCAGGTACTGACACTTCGGGAACCGGGCGGAACCGTTATCGCGGAAAAAATCCGGAGTCTCCTGCTTGAAAGCAAGCATGACATCACACCGATCGGCGAACTGCTGCTTTTTTCCGCAAGCCGTGCCGAACTGGTGCAGAATGTTATATCGCCGGCCCTGAAGCAGGGCAACGTTGTAATTGTCGATCGGTTTTATGACTCAACCACGGCATACCAGGGATATGGCCGCGGCCTTGACCTCGAGATGCTTCGGGCGGTCAACACCGTTTCAACGTTCGGTCTGGAACCCGATATCACATTCTTTCTCGACATATCACCGGAAGACGCTCTCATCAGAAAGTTTTCAGAAAAATCGATACCTCTTTCTTTCGAGGAAAATGAACTCGACCGGATGGAAAGCTCCGGCCTGGCCTTTTATCAGCGGGTCAGGGAAGGCTACCTGCAACTTGCGGGAAGTGAAAAAAAACGCTTTATGATGCTGGACGCCTGTAATGACGCTGAAAACATTCACGAAGAAATAGTGCAAAAACTGGCACTGGTCTGTTCCGGCCTGTAGTCTAAATAAACGCAAGGAGTAAGGAACAGGAAACCGGCATCGGAAAACGGATGGTTTGCTGCGAATGTTCCGGACTCCGACTGCTTGTGTCTTTTTCGTAAAAAATAACTCCTTTAACAGGATCTTTTGTTAGATTAGTAAACATTTTTTTGTACAACCACTGCCCCGGCACACGGAACACATGCAACAACAGATTCTGAAAGAAAAGAAGCTCGAGACATGCACGGCACCGATCTCACTTCAGGATATAGGGACGCTCAAGGAGCTGTACCAGCTCAAATCCGAAACCCGTGACCTGCGGGAACCCATTGTGCGGAACATCATGGAACAGCGGGTTGTAGGCCAGCAGTGCATAGAATCTCTGAAAAACGCCCTCTATTCGCTTGAAACCATTCATATCGACGATTATACCGGTCAACGGGTGCTGCGACTGGACGGGAAAAAGCAGATCGAGGTTGACCTCACCTATGAGATCAGAGAGCTGAAAAAAGACATCTATTACCTCGAATACGGTGAAGACCTCTTTATAAACTACCTTGCAAAGTTCATTCCTGATTTTCGCAAATACGTAAACGAAGGCGTAGCGAAGCTTCGCGGAAAAAAATTCAATGCATTCATTACCGACCGCGACGGGACAACAAACAATTACTGCGGCAGGTACCGTTCGTCAGTTCAGCCTATTTATAACTCGGTATTCCTTTCAAGGTTTGCCAAAAACCGTTGCAGTTATCCGATCTTCATCACTTCGGCGCCCCTCAAGGACTTCGGAATCCTGAACGTATCGATAAACCCCACCGACATTTTTTTTTACGCAGGCTCCAAGGGAAGAGAATTTATCGATCCGGAAGGACACTTTCACAGCTTCCCCATAGATGAACACAAGCAGGAACTCATACACCTGCTCAACGACAGGCTTCGCCAGCTGCTCAAGGATCCAAGCTTTGAAAAATTCAACTTTATCGGATCGGCGCTCCAGTTCAAGTTCGGCCAGACAACCATCGCCAGACAGGATATCACCTGTTCCATAAATCCCGAGGAATCGACGGCGTTCCTCAAAAAGATAAAAAGCATTGTCAGGGAAATTGACCCGAAAAGAAGAAACTTCCGTATCGAGGACACCGGTCTTGACATAGAGATCATCCTTACCATCGACAAAAAGGGAAACAACTCCGTAAAAGATTTCGACAAAGGAGACGGACTGGAATTCATCTGTAAAACAATCGACATAGAAGCGGATTGTGGCCCGAATCTTGTTTGCGGAGACACTTCTTCGGACATACCGATGTTGAAAAAAGCCGTCGAAATGTGCGATGACGTATGGACAATATTCGTAACGAAAGACCAGAACCTTGCCGAAGAGGTGCGGAAAATCTGTCCTCAGAACCTGATTCTGCCTTCACCCGATATTCTTCTTACAATTCTGGGGCTATTGTCCTTGTAGACTCAAGTTTTTTTATCACACACATAAACCGATATCAATAATACTATGCTTAAAGGTGTCATTTTCGATTTGGACGGAGTTGTAACGGGAACTGCGAGAATCCATAGTCTGGCATGGGAATCCATGTTCAACGCCTTCCTTAAAGAATATGCGGAAGCAAACAATGAACCGTTCGTACCTTTTGACCCCAACATGGATTACCTCGGGTACGTTGACGGCAAACCACGTATGGAAGGCGTAAAAAGTTTTCTTGAATCACGAGATATCGAACTGCCTTTCGGAGAAATCGATGATGTTCCGGAAATGCCATCAATCTGCGGACTTGGAAACAGAAAAAATGAGGTTTTCACTGAAATACTCATCAAGGAAGGCCCTGAAGTATACCAAAGTACGGTTGATTTCATTCTTGAGCTGAAATCACGGGGCATTCGTATCGGCATCGCTTCCTCGAGCAGAAACTGCAAGCTTATCCTTGAACTGGCAAAACTCGAAGACCTGTTCGAGACCCGTGTTGACGGCGAAGTTTCTCTTGAACTCGGCTTGAAAGGTAAACCTGATCCTGATATATTCACAACTGCAGCAGAAAATCTCGGGCTGCACCCTCATGACTGTGTTGTTGTTGAGGATGCAATTTCCGGTGTTCAGGCTGGTTCTGCCGGCAATTTCGGGCTGGTGCTCGGGATTGCCCGCGAAATCGAGGGAATACGCCTGAAGGAGGAAGGAGCCGACGTGGTTGTCAGAGATCTTGGTGAAATCACTGTCGATGAGATTTTCCAGTGGTTTGAATTCGACATTATCGAAGACGGGTGGCACTTACACTATGCGGCTTTCAGGAAAGAAGAGGAAAAGCTCCGGGAAACCCTTACCGCCATAGGTAACGGTTATCTCGGGTCAAGAGGAGCTTACGAAGGTTCCAAAGCATCGGAACACCACTACCCCGGAACCTATATCGCCGGCGTTTTCAATACGCTACCTTCGGAGGTTCACGGT
>JAKSCY010000043.1 GCA_022360355.1 Chlorobiales bacterium | reverse complement strand
GGCCATTATGACAAAGAATTCCCTGGCCAGGGTATTAACTGTCCTGCTGATACTTCAAGCATGTTGGTCATTTGCCGAGGACCGCTAGGCATGTTGGATTCCATTATTCGGCAGTGGGCACGATTGTGCAGTAGGAAGGGAAAGGGGCAGGATGAAAGATCTGACCGCGATCTTCGCTCACGAAGTGAAAACACTGAACCGGCACAAAGCTGGGAAATGGAGTGCACGGACGATTTCCAGCAGCGTGATGTTCTGAGGACATACAATAATTTTATCGACGGTTGTCACACCTTCCCTCAGTAGGATACAATGGCTCGTCTGTCGCGCATCGTGGTCTCCGGGTATCCTCGCTATGTCTCGCGTGTGACGTTCGCTGGATGGGTTCCGATGGTCGTTGGAGGCCGGGTCATCGAGTTCGAAATTGTCGAGAAAGTGAGTAGCCGGGACCTGAGAAGGGACGCCCGGAAATCTTCTCAAGAGCCGATTGCGAATATCCATGGGATAGCCGGTTTCGAGCTAACCAGGACCTTGATCTGCGAGATCGCGTAATGATTTTCGGAAAGAGGAGGTAAGATGTCATGAGGAAGCATGTGTGCCTATCAATAATATGCTTACTGGTATTTTCCGGCTCGTTCGTCTGTGCGGAATCGAATATCCCCAATCTAGTCGGCAAATGGAATCTCCGGGCCGAGGGGGGCGTACTGATAAAAGGGGACAAGGTTTCGGACGAGACTCATCGTGAAACCTCTTTTTCGAAGCTCGTAGGGGAGGTGGTCGTTGAGAAGCAAAAGGGTCGGGTGTTCAAGGGTTATTTCAAGACTAAGAAAGCGAAGGAGAAAATCGTGGGGGTCATCGGCTTCGATAACAAGACCCTGTATCATGTCGATCATGACGGGTTTGTCTTGGGGAAGCTTGTGACACCCGATAAGGTCGAATTGGTCTATCTCCACGCTAAACCGTCCGATAGCGTGGCTGCGATAGCTACATGGGAGCGAATTAAGTGAAGTACTGTGGGTCACGATTGAGAAACGCGAGTACGACACCGGTGCGACTGCCTGACGACGGACCGTTGAGCTAGGTGTGTCGGACGCGCTGAACGTTCTGCTGAATAGCGGCCGATGATGCAGTGAAACGTGTGCAATGAAATGTTCGTGTTTGAGGCTGTAAAAGCCTAAGAATGGTACAGAGAGCACCCATTCACTATCCGGGCACCGTCTGTCAAGTGATGCTACGCGGTAACGTCGGCACGGAAGGTGGTAGCAACTCGATGGACGTGTTTCACCACCAAAGTCGTCCATTCCCTCTCTCCGTCACCCAAATCTCCGTC
>JAKSCY010000568.1 GCA_022360355.1 Chlorobiales bacterium | reverse complement strand
TAACCCCCTGTAACGAATTTCCAGGGTATCACTTTTATAGCGCTTGCCTTTGCAATCTTCACACACTGCCTCGATATCCGCAAGAAACTGCATTTCAATCTTAACCGTGCCTTCACCCAAACAGGTTTCACAACGCCCTCCAGGGATGTTAAACGAAAAGTATCCCGGTTTCCAGCCCCTTGACCGCGCCTCTCTGGACTGAGCGAAAAGCTGACGGATATCATCAAATATTTTCAAATAAGTAACCGGGTTGCTCCTGGTTGACTTGCCGATCGGCGATTGATCAACGTGCTCGATTTTATGAACATACTCCGCTCCGGTAATAGAACGATGTGTCCCGACTTTTTCTCCCGTATTTTCTTTCGCCCGCACAATCCCTTTCTTGAGAATATCATTGACAAGCGTAGACTTTCCCGAACCACTGACACCTGTCACACAGGTCATGACTTGCAGAGGAAACCGCACATCGATATTTTTCAGGTTGTTCTGCATGGCTCCGGTAATCTCGATGCATCTTGAAAAATCAGGCTGGCGCCGCTTTGCAGGAACAGGAATTGTTTTTCTGCCCGCGAGATAGTCAGCAGTGAGTGATTCTCCTGTTTCGAAAATATCTCCGGGCGCTCCATGAAACATAACCTCACCGCCCATTCTTCCGGCCCTCGGCCCAAGATCAATGACCTCGTCCGCAGCCTCAATGATCTCACGATCATGCTCGACAACAACCACTGTATTACCGAGATCACGTAACCGCTTCAACAAGCGGATCAACCGTGCCGAATCGCTCTGATGCAATCCGATGCTTGGTTCGTCCAGAATATAGACTGCTCCGACGAGCGGCGACCCGAGTGATGTTGAAAGATTGATACGCTGGAACTCCCCCCCGCTCAACGTATGTGTAAGACGATCAAGGGTAAGGTAATCGAGACCAACATCAAGCAAATACTTCAGGCGCTTCTGAATTTCCCGGAGAACAGCCCCGGCAACTTTCCTGTCAAATGGAGATATATCGAGATCATTGAAAAAAACGCTGGCTTCCGCAATGTTCATCCGGCTTACCTCGCCGATGCCTTTCCCGGAAACCCTTACACACCTGGCTTCAGGCTTGAGTCTGCTGCCGCCACAGGCAATACAGGCTGCATAGCCCCTGTAGCGGCTGAGAAATACGCGCAAGTGCATTTTATAACCTGCGTCCTTTTCAATCTCTGCAAAAAAAGGCTGGATTCCCTTGTACCCCTTCTGCTCAATGCCCTTCCAGACAAGCTCTTTATGAACATGAGAAAGTTTTTCATACGGCTGGTCGACCGGGATTCCTGTTTCATGCGCCACTTCAAGAAGCTTTCTCCTGTGTCGGCTGTACTTCTCGGAGTTCCAGCATGCGATAGCCCCGTCTGCAAGGCTAAGCGACTTGTTCGGAATCACCGCATCCTCATCAATGCCTGCAACCCGCCCGAAACCCTGGCACTCAGGACATGCCCCAAGTGGAGAGTTGAATGCAAAAAGCTGAGGGGTTGGTTCCTGATACTCAACTCCATTCAACTCGAGTCGATCACTGAAACGGAACGTCTTGCCTCCGACAACTTTCAGTACGGCATAACCACTGGACTCGTTGAAACTCGTCTCCGCTGCCTGCGCTACCCTGCTGACGGTTTTTTCATCATGAGTTGCTTTAAACCGGTCAACAAGCACCATCACATGCCTGATCTCTTCAGCACTCATACCGGCAATACGTTTACAGGCCTCTTCATCGTTGATGTCGAGAACTTCATCCCGGTAAACCAGGCGGAAAAAACCTTTCTGCAACAGATTATGCAGTTCCTTATCCACGGGACAGCGATGCAAAGACACATCAGTATGACAGGGAAAGGGGAATCCGATAAAAAAACGGGTTCCTTCTTCAAGAAAACTCACCTGCATGCCGACATCTTCAGGCGTATGTTTTAACACCAGTTCATCAGTATCGGGTGAGTAAATTTTACCTACCCTTGCAAAAAGCAGCCTCAGGTAATCATAGATTTCCGAAACAGTGCCGACAGTCGAGCGCGGATTTTTCGGGACAGCTTTTTGCTCGATAGCAATCGCAGGGGCAATCCCTTCGATCGATTCAATATCCGGCCGGGGCATTCTTTCGAGAAACTGCCGTATGTATGCCGACATGGATTCAACATATCTTCGATGACCTTCAGCGTAAAGCGTATCGAAAGCAAGACTTGATTTACCTGAACCGCTTACACCGGTAATAACGACAAATTTATTTCTGGGAATCCGTACCGATATGTTCTTGAGGTTATGAGTGCCGACTCCCTGCAGGACAATATCGGGAAGCATTACCTCTTCGCCTGAAACAGACCTTACTTTCTGCATCACATTCTGTTGACAATGACTGATTGACGGCGGCTGCAATAGCGGTTGCCCACAACAACCCCACCTGACTCAGGGGTTAATAAACTAACAGAAAATGGATTATGACACAATGCGCATTATTCAAACATGCAAGCACTTTTATGCCAACATTCAGCGAAGACGGCCGTCCCGGCTTAACAGAAGAGCCGATACCGTTGTGCCTGCCATAAGCGCATCGAT
>JAKSCY010000151.1 GCA_022360355.1 Chlorobiales bacterium | reverse complement strand
AGACCTCTACCAGGTCCACTGGCCACACCCCGAACACGATATCGAGGAAGGCTGGCGCACAATGGCCGAACTGAAGGAAGAGGGGCTGGTACGTCATATCGGCGTATCGAATTTCAACGTGGAACAGATGCAGCGGGCACATGCCATCGCGCCGGTTGAATCCCTGCAGCCCCCTTATTCGATGCTCCGCAGGGCCATCGAGACCGATATCCTGCCCTTCTGCCTGGAACAGAATATTGGCGTCATCGTTTACTCTCCCATGCTCAGCGGCATGCTTTCGGGTGCGATGACCCGTGAACGGGCCCTGAACCTTCCACCGGACGACTGGCGGAGAAACAACAAGGAGTTTCAGGAACCGAGACTGAGCTATAATCTTGAGCTGGTCGAACTGCTGAAGAAAACCGGCAAAAAGCATGGACTGTCCGCCGGCGAGGTTGCCGTAGCATGGACACTTCGCCACCCGGCCGTCACTGCGGCCATCGTCGGCGGCCGTAGCGCGGAACAGGTCGAAGGCACCATCGGCGCTGCAGAAATGACGTTCGCTCAGGAAGAAGCTCGTGAAATTGAAACCTTTATTGTTGCAATGCCGGAATAACTCAATTCCTTAATTCTCATGCCGGGCAACTTCTACGAAAAAAAGGTAAAAAACCTCCTTTCGTCGGCAGGGATAACCGTTGACGGCCCGAATCCCTGGGATATCAGGGTATCCAACCGGGAACTTTATAAGCGGATCATAACGGAATCACACCTGGGCATCGGAGAGTCTTACATGGACGGCTGGTGGGAATGCGATGCACTCGATGAATTTTTTTTCAGAGTGCTCCGGGCAAAGCTCGACAGAAAGGTTTCAAAGTTCAAAAGCTTTCTTGGAAACTTTCTTGGTGTCCTGATAAACCTCCAGCATCCTTCAAGGGCCTTTATCGTGGGTGAAACCCACTACAACATCGGCAACGATCTCTATGAAGCGATGCTTGACAGGAATATGCTCTACAGTTGTGCCTACTGGAAAGATGCCCATGATCTGGATACCGCACAGGAAAACAAGTTGCGCCTGATTTTCAACAAGCTGCGCCTTGAACCCGGCATGAAGGTGCTTGACATCGGGTGCGGCTGGGGCGGTGCGGCAAGGTTCGCTGCAGAACAGTACGGCGTGTCCGTTACCGGGGTCACCGTCTCTTCGGAACAGGTAAAAAAAGCCGAGGAACTTCGAAAAGGACTGCCCGTGGACATCAAGCTTCTGGACTACAGGAGCATAAGCGGCAGTTATGACAGGATCTACTCCATAGGCATGTTCGAACATGTCGGCGTCAAAAATTACCGTCGATTTTTCGAGATTACGGCAAACAGCCTGAAAAAGGACGGATTGTTCCTGCTCCATACCATCGGCAGCAAACGCTCATCGACAAACACCGACAGGTGGACCAGCAAGTACATCTTTCCCAACTCCATGCTCCCCTCGGCACGACAGATCACAAGAACCAGTGAAGGCCTCCATGTCATCGAGGACTGGCACGCCTTCGGCAATGAATATTACAAAACGCTCAAGGCATGGCATGAAAACTTCGAACGCCACTGGCCCGACCTGCAACACGCATACGACGAACGGTTTTACAGAATGTGGAGATACTACCTTCTCAGCGCAGCCGGATCGTTCCGTGCACGAAACGTCCAGCTCTGGCAGATTCTCTTTTCGAATGACGGAATAACCGGGGATTTTCATGTTGACAGGGAGTGGCGTAAAGCCATACCGGCCAATTAAACAAACTTTCCCTCAAACGAACCGATCACTTGATATCCTCCAAATCCTGAATATCTTCGATATCGGGAATATCGTCGTGCAGAACCGCCTGCACTTTTTCCATAGGCTCGGCATCGGCTTCTTTTGTATCAGGTTCCGGCTCTTCAGGAGTTTCCTCAGGGGTTTCGGAAGACACCGGCTGCCGAGGTTCGGCTTGTTCCTGAAAAAGAGACATCTGCCGTACCGGTTTCTCCGTATTCGCGGAAACTGCACCGTTCTCTTTTGAATTTCCCGCTGCTCCTTCTTCTGAACCAAGCCCGGCAGGCACAGTGATGGAACGTTGAAAAGTCATTTCACGATCGAGCGCTTCCTGAACGGCATCCTCGACCTCGGTACGGATGGATTGCATGAGCCGGATGGAATCACCCCGGTGCTCGGCCATTTCACGGCGCAGAACGCTGACCGTTTTTTCGATTTCCGCGCGCTGGCGGCCCGGCCAACCGGTAACCATCATAGCAATAATTACCGCAAGCAAAAGCAAAATGACAACCAGCAGTACAATTGTTATCGACATGGGCACAGCTCCCTTTATCGATTTTTTGCATGAACGCCCCGTCCACAGTCAGTTTGATGCTATCGAGCAATTAAGCCGTTTTCAAGTTTTTGCTTCGCGAGGGATAAGGGGGCCTTGCAGTAATGTATACTTTTTACATTCTCCGAGCAATTCGGGAAATTGCCGGAAAGGAAAGAAAAAGTATCTGAAAAAGGAAAAAGGCGGTCACTGCACCTGCCTTGACCACCTTTATGTCGGGGTGGCGGGACTCGAACCCACGACCTCTGCGTCCCGAACGCAGCACTCTACCAGCTGAGCCACACCCCGATACTTAACCTTTTAGCGCGCCCTTGGACAGATTCGAACTGCCGACCTTTAGTTCCGGAAACTACTGCTCTATCCACTGAGCTACAAGGGCTGTT
>JAKSCY010000646.1 GCA_022360355.1 Chlorobiales bacterium | reverse complement strand
TGTGTTTTCGTCGATTGATTATCTCGTTTTCAAAAAGCTCAGCAAGATTCTTCTTTTCTTCAGCATCTTTCTTCTTGCAATGCTCCTGTTTTTAAAGTTCATAGGGGTTATCAAAGGTGCAGCACGATGGATTCCTCTGGGCCCGGTAAGTTTCCAGGTATCTGATTTTGCCAAGTATGCCCTGATATTTCATTTCGCCAAGCTGCTAACCGACAAGAGGGATTTCATCAAAGACCTCAACGACAGTTACTATCCCCTGCTCACCCTGCTGCTCGCTGTCGTGGCTCTTATTGCATTCGCCCCAAACTTCAGTACGGCTACCCTCGTGGCAACCATAGGTTTTATCCTGATGTTTCTCGGAGGTGTCCGGCTCAAATATCTTCTTGTAACAGCAATTCCCTTGATTCCCGCTGCTGCTCTCTTTGCGGTTGCTCAGCCCTACAGGGTTGCGCGTCTGTTGTCGTTTTTCAACAGAGGTGATGAGCTGCAGCTTTCTTACCAGGTGCGACAGGCGCTTATCGGTCTGGGCAACGGGGGGTTGTTCGGGCTTGGTATAGGAGAAAGCAAGCAACGGGAGCTTTTTCTGCCGCTTTCCTACAACGACTTTGTTTTCGTGATCATCGGTGAAGAGTTCGGATTTATCGGAGCGGTTGCTGTCATTGTTCTTTTTGCTGCCTTCTTTATCTGTGGTTTGATTATCGCCAAAAATGCTCCTGACGGGTTCGCGCGTTTCGTCGCACTGGGTATCACCATTACCATTGTTCTGTATGCTTTGATCAATATCGCGGTTGCAAGCAACGTGCTTCCTACAACAGGAGTGCCTTTGCCATTTATCAGTTACGGAGGGACGGCGCTCCTGTTTAATTCACTGGGAGTAGGAATTCTGATCAACATATCCAGGAGGAGGAATTCCGGGACGAAACGCTCCCCTGACGGAGTATTGAACGGAGGAGGCGAATGAAGGTTATCTTTGCGGGTGGAGGGACCGGCGGGCACCTTTATCCGGCGGTTGCAATGGCTGAAGAGCTCCTGAAGCGCTTTCCCGGGACAGATGTTTCGTTTGCAGGTACGGAAAAAGGTATCGAGGCAACGGAAGTCCCTCGCTTGGGTTTTCGTTTGCATACTTTCAGGGTCCGCGGTTTCAGGCGTGGAAAATCACCGGCAGACTTTCTGGCCAACGCAGTCGTTCTGGCTGATTTTGCGGGAGCTGTCCGGAAAGCAGTCGCCCTTATCAGGCGTGAACAACCCGACGTTGTTGTTGGTACGGGAGGGTTTGTCAGCGCGCCACTCCTTCTCGCCGCGCAGATGCTTGGTATACGCAATCTTATTCAGGAGCAGAACGCATTTCCCGGGGTTACAACCAGACTGCTTTCTTTACGTGCCACCGAAGTGCACCTCTCGTTTCCTGACAGCGGGCGCTTTCTGCGAAGAAAGGCGGAAGTTCATGTTTCCGGCAACCCTGCGCGCAGTTTCTCCGTGGTTGACTGTTGCAGTGCCAGGGAGTATTTCGGCCTTGATCCCGATCTGCCGACCCTTCTTGTTTTCGGTGGTAGCAGGGGAGCCCGTTCTATCAATAATGCGGTCAGGGAGTGGGTTCGGGAACTGGCGGGGAAGTCAAATATTATCTGGCAGACAGGTTCTCTTGATTACGAATCGATCAGCAGTGCGTTCAGCCCTTCACGTAATCTCTGGATCGGTTCCTATATTAATGAAATGGGTAGTGCCTACTCTTCTGCGGACGTTGTTCTTTGCCGTGCGGGGGCATCAACCGTTGCGGAACTGACCAATCTCGGTAAACCGGCGATTCTTGTGCCCTATCCCCATGCAACGGGAAACCATCAGTTTTTTAATGCGGAAGCGCTGTCGAGGGAAGGCGCCGCCGAGCTGATTGAGGACAAGGATATTGCCGGTAGTCGTGCAAAAAAGCTGGTGCAGGGGTTACTGGCGGATGCCGGGGCGCGTGAGCGTATGGCGCAAGCCTGCCGGAAACATGGAAAGCCGGGGGCGGCAGGCGAGCTTGCCGGAAGGATCGCGGAACTTGCAAATCATTAAATGACGTGTTGTGGAGCTGGGAAAAACAAGAGGTGTGCATATTGTCGGTATCGGTGGAGCGGGAATGAGCGCGATTGCCGAGCTGCTGCTGAAATCCGGTTTTGTCGTTACAGGTTCAGACCTTGCCGCCAGTGAGGTGACGAGAAAACTTCAGGACCAGGGTGCAATGGTTTCACGAGGGCACAGTGCGGGTAATATCGGCGACTGCGATGTAGTTGTGTACTCTTCTGCGGTGGAGGCAGATGACAACGTAGAGATCGTGGCGGCCATGCAAAAAGGTACTCCTGTCATCAAACGGGACGAAATGCTCGGCGAACTGATGCGGTATAAGAGTGGCATCTGTGTTGCGGGCACTCACGGCAAGACGACGACGACTGCCATGATTGCCACAATGCTCATAGAAGCAGGCGAGTCACCTACCGTTATGATCGGCGGTATCTCCGATTACCTGAAAGGGAGCACCATGGTCGGGAACGGACGGTATATGGTGATAGAAGCGGACGAATACGATCGTGCGTTTCTGAAGCTGACCCCTTCGCTTGCCATTATCAACAGTCTCGAGATCGAGCATACTGACACGTACGCCGATATTGACGATCTCCGGGAGGCTTTTATCGCGTTTGCCAACAAGGTTCCTTTCTACGGCAGGGTATTGTGTTGCGTGGACTGGCCGGAAGTACGGAAAATCATCCCCCGGCTGAGCAGGCGGGCGTTTACCTACGGCATCGAGGAATCGGCGGACCTTGTAGCCCGTGATATACACGTGAACGGGTCCGAGACGTTTTTTACGGTGGAATACCACAAGCAGCAACTGGCCAGTGTCCGCATTGCGGTTCCGGGACGGCATAACGTGCATAACGCTCTGGCTGCGATTGCAACAGGTCTTGAAATGGGACTGCCGGTTGACAAGATCGTTTCGGGACTTGCGGCGTTCAGCGGGATGAGGAGGCGCTTTCAGATTACCTGCAGCAGAAGCGGGGGGCCTGTAATCGTCGATGACTATGCTCACCATCCTTCGGAGGTCAAGGCAGCGGTAAAGGCGGCCAGGGCCGGCTGGCCGGATTACGAAGTGATTGCGATTTTTCAGCCTCACCTTTTCTCCAGAACAAGGACTTTTGCCGATGAGTATGGCTGGGCACTTTCGAACGCGGATCGTGTTTGTGTCACCGATGTTTTTGCCGCGCGTGAAAACCCCGATGACTTTCCAGAGGTAAGCGGGTCTCTTGTTGCGGAATCGGCAAAAGTTGCAGGTGCACAAAACGTCTTGTTTATCCCTGACAGGGAGGAACTCTGCAAGGGTCTCGCAGGTTACTGTGTAGCAGGAAAGCTCCTGTTATTCATGGGAGCGGGGGATATTACAAAGATTGCCGCAGAGCTTGCAGTGCGATGCGGGAAGTAATCAGGGTGCGTAACGAATTTAATAGCGGTGCCCACAAATAAACAGGTCAACAGTGTATAGATGATCAGTACTGAAGAATTGCTGGATACCATCAGGGGGCAGGTGCTTCTGGGTGAGTCCATGAAACAGCATACCTCTCTCCGGATCGGAGGGGAGGTTGATTTTTATGTAGATCCTCTTGACCGGGACGATCTCTGTCGGGCGGTAGCCCTGTTTGATGCGAGAAAGCTTCCCTATGTGCTGATAGGGAGGGGATCCAATCTTCTGGTGCATGATGGTGGTGTCAGGGGAGCCGTGATTGTAACCTCCAGAGCTTTGGGTGGGTACAGTGTCAGAAAAAATACTCTGATGGCAGGTGCGGGTGTGCCGCTACGGGCGGTTGCTGCTAAGACACTTGCGCTCTCTTTGGGTGGCCTGGAGATGCTTCAGGGGATTCCCGGAACGGTCGGCGGGGCTGTTGCCATGAATGCAGGTGCTCACGGGCAGGAAATTTCCGATGTTGTTTCCTGGATCGAGATACTTGATAACGGCAACCCCCGGGTGATTCCGGGGGATGAAATAGCGTTTGGCTACCGATGCTGTTCTCTTGAAGGGAGTGTGATTCTCGGTGCGGGCATGAAACTTGAGAAACTTTCCGGTGCCGAGCGCGACAAGCGGGATCGTCTGTGCAGAGAAGCTCTTCAGAGACGAAGCATCTCCCAGCCGCTATCATGGCCCAATGCCGGAAGCATTTTCCGCAATCCCCGGCCGGAGGGAAATCCTTCGGGGCTCGGCGCAGGTCAGATGATCGATGCATGCGGGCTTAAGGGGCTTCGGAAAGGCGGAGCGGTTATTTCGGAATCCCATGCGAATGTTATCATCAATACAGGTGAGGCAAGGGCTTCCGATGTTATGGAATTAATTTGTACTGCAAACGAACATGTCCGAAAGATGTTCGGGGTGAGTCTTGAGCTGGAAATAAAGCTTCTCGGGTTTGAACAAACCTGTTGCTGATGGAAGGATTTATCTACGATGACGACTCGGGGATTCTTCAGGAGCCCGAGCAGACCGGGGAAAATCATGAAAATGATTCCGGCCCGTCAGAGCCCGGATGGAAAGTCATTGTCGCGGTTATGCTGGTTATTGTTGCTGGGCTTGCTGCACTGGTGTTCTATGCACAGCACTGGAAAAAAAATGTGTGGGTCAGGGAGGTTGTGTTCAGCGGCAACCAACTGCTTTCGGGCGATGAGCTTTTGAAAAAAACCGAAGGGCTTGTCGGCAAAAGCATTGAAGATATTGACAGCGCAACCCTGGCGGAGCGCTTTGCCTCGCTTCCGTACGTCAGGCGTGCAGAGGTTGTCAAAGAGCTCAACGGCATCATCCGCGTCAAGGTTGAGGAGCGTGTGCCGATGGCACGGTTAGTCCGTGGTGATAAAGTTCAGGTTATTGATACGGAAGGTTATATCTTGCCTTATCGTGACCTTCCCCCTTCATCGTCGCCACTGCTTCAGGTCACCGGAGGGGCAACAATACGTATGCAGGGAGAACGCATGGAAAGAACCAATGACAGGGGCTTTACCGTTCTCAAGGAGATGATCGAGGCTGTAGCAGCATCCGAATATGCTCGTCTTTTAATACGCGACGTTGTCTTGAGAGAAGAAGATAAAACGTACTTTACTGCGGCCGCCTCCCCTACCCGGTTTATCGTAGGGAATGACGGAGGTTACAAGGAAAAGTTGAAAAAATTCGAGATATTCTGGCAAAAGGTGGTCGCAAAAAAAGGACTTGACGGTTATGCGACGGTTGACCTGAGATTCACCAGAAGAGTTTTTGCTGTTGAAAGCAACCGGCAGAGTTCCCACAGGATAGAACCCTGATGTCATCGTGCACAGAATGAAGCAATGCAGAGAAGCAATATAGTCGTCGGGCTGGATATAGGGACAACAAAAGTCTGTGTTGTCGTTGCAGAGAAGGATGAAATGGGGAAACTCAACGTCCTGGGGCAGGGGCGCGCCGATTCCGAGGGTCTGCAGCGTGCAACGGTGGTCAACATCAATAAAACGGTTGATGCCATAAAAGCTGCGGTTGCCGATGCCGAGCGTGAGTCTTCGATTCGCATCAAAGGGGTGAATGTCGGGATATCGGGTGCTCATGTTCACTGCATCAACAGCCATTCCGAAATAAGCGTCAATCAGACCGGGATCGTCAACGCTTCGGATGTCAAGCGTTTTCAGGAAAAGGCAAAGACCAACATCCGTTATCTGGACATTGACCACGAGATTGTCCATGTTATCCCCCAGGAGTTTATTGTCGATGACCAGGAGGGGGTGCTTGACCCTATCGGCATGGCGGGAACCACGATGCGCGGCAGTGCCTATATCGTCGTGGGGATGAAAACCAAGATCCGCAACATCAAGCAGTGTGTTGAGAAGGCCGGTCTTGAAGTCAATGCCATGACCTTTGAGCCGATTGCGTCAGGGCTTGCCGTCATGAAGGAGAGCGAGAAAAAAAGCGGTGTTGTTATTATCGACATCGGCGGCGGTACGACGGAAGTTGCTATCTATATTGATGGAGCGATTCGTTTTTCAGAAGTGATAAAGGTCGCGGCCAACGATGTAACGCACGATGTTGCATTCGGTGTCAAGGCGCTCTATGAAGTTGCCGAGGACCTTAAGATCAAGCATGGCTGCGCTTATACAGGAGACCGGTCAGAGGACGAGGAGATCCTGATCGAAGGTATAGAAGGGCGCCCCAGAAAGTCCTTTATGAAAAGCTCGCTGACACTTATTATTGAGGCCCGCATGATGGAGATTTTTGAGTTGATCAGGGATGCTGTCAAACGTTCGGGTTATTTTGACTATTTGAACGCAGGGGCAGTGATTACCGGCGGAGGTTGTTTGATCCCCGGCACCGATGCGCTTGCCTCCGGATTGCTGGGACTCGATGTGAGGACGGGTTTCCCCGAAGGCGTTTCAGGCGGAATGAAGGGGGCGATAAACAGTCCTATATACGCTACGGTAATGGGGCTTGTTGCGCACTCGTTCGAGAACAGGGGGGTTCAGGATCATGATGTTATCGATCTTCGGGGCGGCGAGACAGAAGTTGTTCAAGAGGAAAGCGGTCAGGATCAGGGACTGTCCGGAAAGAAAATTGTCGATCGTTTGAAGGATTGGTGGGAAAAGCTTTGAAGATTTCGAGCACTGCTCAACGAAACAATTGAATCGCGGAATAAATAGAGGTGCCCTAAAAAAGAGGAATACGATACATGGCATTTGAACTGGATCCGGGCTTGTTTGAGCATGAGGCGGAAAAAGGCGTATCCATAAAGATAGTCGGTATAGGCGGCTGCGGGGGAAATGCGGTCAATAATATGATCGACCGCAGGATTGCAGGCGTGGATTTTATCGCTTTCAATACTGACCGTCAGGCATTGTTGAACTCCAAGGCGCCCATAAGGATTCAGATCGGCAAAAAAGCAACCAACGGTCTCGGCGCCGGTGCCGACCCCGCTAAAGGAAGGCAGGCTGCCGAAGATGACCGTGAAGTTATCGCTGACCAGTTGCGGGGAGCGGATCTTGTCTTTATTGCAGCAGGTATGGGGAAAGGTACGGGAACCGGTGCCGCTCCGGTTATTGCTTCTATTGCAAGAAATATGGGGATTCTTTCCATTGGTGTCGTTACCCGTCCGTTCAGTTTTGAAGGAAAGATCAAGGCGGAAATAGCCGATGGGGGAATTGCCGAACTGCGTAAATATATCGATACGCTCATCATTATCGAGAACGAGAAAATTCTCAGTATCGCCGAGGAAGGGGTCAGTGCTACCGAGGCATTCAATATGGCAAACGATGTCCTTTACCGGGCGGCCAAAGGCATTGCCGATATTATTACCAGTCATGGTCATGTCAATGTGGATTTCGCCGATGTGAGGAGCATCATGTCAGGAGCGGGAGATGCTGTTATGGGGTCGGCCTCGGCATCCGGTGAAAGAAGGGCGTTGAAAGCTGCCGCTGATGCCGTTGCCAGCCCGCTGCTGGACGGCGTGGTGCTGAAGGGTGCGAAAGGTGTGCTTGTCAATATGACCGGTGATGTTACCATGCGGGACATGTCCGATGCCATGAGTTATATAGAAGAGCAGGCAGGAAGGTCGGCAAAAATAATAAACGGCTACGTCGAGGACCCGGAAGCCTCTGGAGAAATCCGTATAACGGTTATCATTACCGGTTTCACTCGAGGCCCGGATGCTCAGGATACCGAGAATTCCGGGGGCAGCACGTACGCTGTCGATCCCGGTGCATCAAGAGGGGTATTTACCCAGCCTCTTTCCCGGCAGGTTACCCCGGGTACCCAGGAACTGAAGCCGGACGATCTTCGAATTCCCGCTTATATCCGCAAAAAAATAGCCATTCATGATCCGATGGAACTGGCGGGTCCCCAAAGCAAAACTGCAAAAGCCGGGGAGGATAGTCTTGAAGATGTCATTCGTAAGGGAGAAGCCAATACCCCTGCATATCTTCGTCGGCGCAAGCAGTAACTTCCCGGTCGGTTGTGTCTGCATGGTTCGGGTTTGATGGAACTCTTTGCAGAATTGTAACGTAAAGAGCCCTGTCGGTGGTGGTTCTTTTTCAATGGCGTGTTATCTTGAGCCCGGATGCTCGCTGTCAGCGGGTTTGCTCATCAAGTTTATCGTATAGGGATGCAACAAAACATTGAACGATCAGGACCTTCAAGAGATAACCCTTCGTTCAGGACGTTTCTGTCCACGGCATCCTCTTACAAGGTTCGTGCAGGCATGGCCGCATGGTTGCTGCACCGGCTTACGGGGCTTGCCCTGGTTTTCTATCTTGCGATTCACATCATGGGGCTTCGCTCACTCAGTGACCCGGCGGCATTTGAGATATACATAACAGTCTACCGTAGTCCCCTTTTTAAAGTTGCCGAGGTCATGCTGCTGGGGGCGGTTGCCTTCCATGCATTCAATGGTTTGAGGATACTGGTTCAAGATATGTTTTTCCGCTCCGAACGGCAGCGAACGCTGTTCTATATCGTTCTGGCACTTACGGTTATCGTGACTCTTGCCGGGGGGGTACCTGTCATTTTTCCATATTTTATAGCGCCGTTGTTGCCATGAACAGTCAGTATGATGTTCACGGGGTCGGCTCTTCCCGCTCCGAAGTCTTTGGGTGGTTGATGCAGCGTATTACAGGGATAGGTCTCGTGCTGTTTCTCATGCTGCATTTCTGGGTGCAGCATATGCCGACAGGTTTTCTTGCTACTGCGGCTGAGTATAGCGAAATACTCAAGGGCCTTGGAGAGAAGGGGCCGGAATTTGCCGGAGCTATTGCTGAAGGGAAGATCAGAGAGGCGTTGCCGGGCGAGCATGTCATTACTTACAGCAAGGTTCTTGAGCGGCTGCAGGCTCCTTTGTGGAAAATGATCGATATCATGCTGCTGTTTTTTGCACTCCTGCACGGTATGCTTGGTCTTGCCAAAGTTTTGGGGGACTACATACAGCGTTCCTCCCTGAGGAAAGCTGCCGTGATATGCTGCTGGGCGGTCACTTTGTTTCTTGCTGTGCAGGGAACAGTGTCCGTGATGACTGTTGGAATGAATTAGGATATCGGGATTATGCAGGTTGTGTATCATGACGTGATCATCGTCGGCGCAGGTCTTGCCGGGCTCAGGGCAGCGGTTGAGCTTGCCGGTAAGCAGGATGTTGCAGTGCTGTCGAAACTTCATCCTCTCCGGTCACACTCAGGAGCAGCACAGGGGGGCATATCGGCGGCGCTCGGGAACGCCGAGAAAGATTCTCCCGAATGGCATGCCTACGACACCATCAAGGGCTCCGATTACCTTGCCGACCATTACGCGGTTCAGGTTATGTGCAACGATGCTCCCCGGGCAATTATAGAGCTTGAGCATCTCGGTGTGCCGTTTTCGCGCTTTAATGACGGCCGTATTGCTCAACGCCCCTTTGGTGGTCATACACGAAACTTCGGTGAGGCACCTGTCCGGAGGACATGTTACGCTGCAGACAGAACAGGCCATGTCTGCCTTCATACGCTCTATGAGCAATCGCTCAGAAAAAGTGTCAGTTTTTATGACGAGTACCAGGTGCTCGATCTCTGCCGTGCGGAAGGATTTGTCAATGGCGTCGTGGCTATCGAGTTGAAAACAGGCAGACTTGTGATGTTCCATGCCAGGGCGGTCATGTTCGCAACCGGCGGGTACGGCAAGGCCTGGAAGACAACATCCAACGCTTTTGCCAATACCGGAGACGGTCTGGGTATTGCACTCGATAACGGTATTCCGCTCCAGGATATGGAGTTTGTGCAGTTTCACCCGACAGGGCTTTATCAACTGGGTATTCTCATCACCGAGGCGGCAAGAGGTGAAGGCGGCGTGCTCCGCAACGGCAAGGGAGAAAGGTTTATGGAACGCTACGCTCCAAGTATCAAGGATCTTGCTCCCCGGGATATCGTCAGCCGGAGTATTTATGAGGAGCTGAGGGACGGGAGAGGTGCCGGGTCGATGAAAGACCATGTTCTGCTTGATCTGACATCTCTTTCGAGGGAAAAAATTGCTGAAAAACTGCCTGAAATCGAGTCGTTTGCGAAAATTTACCTTGGCATTGATCCGTCTGATGTTCCGATACCGGTACTGCCGACCTGCCATTACGCGATGGGAGGGATTCCCACGGATGTAAACGGCAGGGTAACGCTTGACGCTCAAGGCAAAGAGATACCCGGTTTCTGGGCTGCCGGAGAGGTTGCCTGTGTTTCGGTGCACGGGGCCAACCGTCTTGGTTCAAATTCACTTTTGGATCTTATTGTTTTCGGCCGGCGTGCAGGCAAGGATATCAATCGGTTTCTTGATCGGGTCTGCCTTGCTCCGCTTCCCCTGGCTACCGATTCGGCAGACAGGGTCAGGGGGATGATTGAAAGCTTTATGGGAAGGAGCGCCGGCGAAACGGTTGCGTCGGTCAGGATCGACCTGCAGAAAGTGATGATGGACAGAGTGTCGGTCTTCCGTGATGAGCAGGGGCTTTCAGATGCAGTTGAAAAACTTGCCGTTCTTCAGGAGCGTGCAGCAGGTATCCGGGTATCGGACCAGAGCAGGAGTTTTAATACGGAATTGCTTGAAGCGATTGAATTGCAGCATATGGTTAACTACTCGAAAGTAGTTGCACTGTCCGCTCTGAAGCGAAGAGAGTCGAGAGGAGCCCACGGCAGGGACGATTATCCTCTGCGTGATGATGCAGCGTGGCTGAAGCATTCGCTTTGCTTTCTTGAAGAAAACGGCGAGGTGAGGCATACAGAAAAGCCGGTTGATCTTTCGCTTGCCTCGTCCAGAGCTGAATTTGTTCCGAAAGAGAGAACGTATTAATTAAAGGGCACTTTTATTTATTGTCATGAGCGTTTCAAGTGCAAGGAGAACGGGAATCGCGGAATAAATAAGTAGAGGAGCCCTAAAAAGCGAATGACGGGTGGAATTTTGGTTACTAATTAATTATGAAATCAGGACAAAAAGGAGTTATTACAATTCATGAAATACAGAACAATTTCAGCGGCAGAAGCGGTTACGGTCGTCAAATCCGGAGACAGGGTTTTCTTGCAAACGGCCGCGGCAACGCCGCAGAGGCTGATCGATGCACTTGTTGACAGGGCCGATGAACTGCGGAACGTTGAGATTATAAGCCTTCATACCGAGGGAGAAGCTCCGTATGTCCGCCCCGAGTACAGCGAGAGCTTCCGTCTCAACGCACTGTTTGTAGGAAAAAACGTTCGATCCGCA